>CAZISU010000228.1:0-7858 GCA_964541935.1 uncultured Planctomycetaceae bacterium
GCCGTCGCGAAGAAATCGACGAGGTTGTGGCCGGATACGAGGCGGCCGAAGTCGACGTGCTTCTGGTGGTTTGTCTGACGTATACGCCCAGCCAATTGGCCTTGCCGACCTTGAAACGCACGCGGTTGCCGATTCTAGTGTGGAACACGCAGGAACTATTCGGCATCGGTCAGGATTTCGACGGTCAGATGATGACCGACAATCACGGTGTGCATGGTTCTCAGGATCTGGCCAACGTCTTGCTTCGCTCCGGCGTGCAATTCAAGTACATCACCTCGCACCTTAGCGATGCGAATGGTTTAGAGCCGTTGCTGGAATTCTTTCACGCGGCCGCCGCGGTTGCCACCATGCGTCGGCTAGGTCTGGGCCTGTTGGGCTACCCATTCCCCGGCATGGGCGATTTTGCCTTGGACACCACGGACCTGATCGACAAGTTCGGTTGCCGCTGGACACAATTGCCCTTGGGCGAATACATCCGTCTGACCGAAGAAGCCCCCTGGGATGAGGTTTGCACACTCAAGGCCGCTTACCGCGATTCGTTCGATGTGGCCGACGACGTGACCGACGCCGACCTGGAGGCCACGGCCCGCGCCGAATGGTCGCTGCGAGAGATGCTTATCCAGCGACGTCTTGAGGCGTTTTCGTATCAATTTTTGGCCTTTGGCGAAGACGACCGCGTGGTCACTGTCCCGTTTGTGGCGGCTTGCCGCATGATGGCCGACGGCATGGGCTTCGGCGGCGAGGGCGATCTGATCGGCGCCACCGGAACGTGGCTGCTGAACCGCTTGCAGGGCCCGGCCACCTTCAGCGAAGTGTTTTCGGTTGACTTCGAGGGCAACAGCCTCTTGATGAGCCACATGGGCGAGTGCAATGTGGCAATGGCCCGCCGCGATCGAAAAGTTCGACTGGTTGCCAAGGCGAAGCCGTTGGTTCCAATCCGCGGCCGGCAGTTAAGCTTGGTCACGACTCTCGAACCTGGGCCGGCGACTTTGGCGGCCCTCACCATCGGACCGCAAAGACGTTGGCGGCTGATTGCAAGTCACATGAATATCGAGGATTTCGGGCCGCTGCCGGCAATGCAGGTTCCGCATTTCAAACTCGCTCCGCAAAACTCCGACATCCGCGACTGGCTAACTGCCTACGCCATGGCCGCCGGCCCACACCACAACGCGGTTTGTTTCGGCGACGCTAGGGGACGAATTCGCGCGCTCGCCGAACTGCTGGATATGGATTACGTTGAAGTCTAGATGACTATCGATGCCGTAATTTTGTTTAGCCCGGCCGCTTGCGGCCGATGTGCAAAGTTTTGGCTCTAGGAGAATAAACGATGATCTTGGGTTTGGATCTAGGCACAACCAATGTTAAAGCGCTTTTGATCGATCACAGCGGTCGGGTTGTGGCCCGGGGCTCTGCGCCGGTCGAAAGATACTACGTCGGCAGCGACGGCGTTGAACAGGACATCGAGGAAATATGGCGGGCCACTATCGAGGCCATCCGCGGGGCGCTTGCCGCGGGCGATGCCCATAAAGTCCGTGCGGTGGGCGTTTCTAGCCAGGGCGGCGCCATGCAGATGCTCGACGCCCAAGACCGACCGCTCGGCCGGGTGATTAGCTGGCTCGACGGCCGCGGACGTCCGTACAACGATCGCATCGAAGCCGAACTTGTGAATCGGCACGGCGACGATTTCTTCCCCAAACACGTGGGATACGGCAAACCGATCATTTCCATCGGCCAAATTGCTCGACTGAAGAACGAGTCGCCTGATATCATGGGACTGACCTCGCGGATCGGTTTTGTGGGCGATGTGATTGTGGGCCGCTTGTGTGGTCGCCGAGCGCACGACGCCACGTCGCTGTCTATCGCCTTGTTGTTAAACCCTAATGAGGGCAAGGCCGATGCGACCATGCTGGAATTTCTGCAACTCGACCAGCGGCAATTGCCCGACCTTTTACCGATCGGCACGGCGGCCGGCGGTCTGACGTCTTCGGTTGCCGACGCCACAGGTTTGCCCCAGGGTATCCCCGTATCCGTCGCCATTCACGATCAGTACGCAGCCTCGCTGGGAGCCGGTTCTGTCGACACTGGCAACATCAGCTTGGGCACGGGCACGGCCTGGGTCTTGGTAGCGAACTCCGCTAGTATGCCCCAGGCGGCTTCGCAAAACACATTCGTATGCCCGCATCCGGTCGACGGTTTGTTCGGGCAGATGCAATCCTTGGGCAACGGCGGCTCGGCCGTAGAATGGGCCATGGGGCTAATGGGTTCGTCGTCTCCGTCCGCCGCCGAGATGGACAAATGGATGCAGGGTGTGCCCGTGGGCAGCGAAGGCTTGGCCTTCTGGCCGCTGCTTTCGCCCGGCGCGGGGCACAGTGAGTTTGAGCAAGCCGGCGGGCGTATGACGGGCATCCGCCTTTCGCACGGGCCGCAACACGTTTTACGGGCGGTTGTCGAAGGACTGGCTTGTGAACTGGCTCGATATTTACAAGGTATGGCCGAAAGTGGCATCACGGTCAGCCGCCTGGCCATGTCGGGCGCAGCGGCCGCAAGCAGCGTGACGCCGGCGATTGTGGCCGATGTAGTGGGATGTCCGGTAGCCTGTTTGCAAGAGTCCTCGATAAGCGCCTTCGGCGCCGGCGTGGCGGCCAGAGCCCTGGTCGAGCCGGGTGCGGACCTGGCCGAACTTGCACGCGAGTTAGCCCCGGCCAGCCGCACGCTAGAACCAGGAGAGAATGCAAACCATTACGCCAACCTCCTCCAGCAATACCTTGAGCCGTTCTAAATGTAGGGTGCGTGCTTGCACGCACCGTGAGCGGATTCGAGACCTGAGACTTGAGAAAAATTGGTGCGTGCAAGCACGCACCCTACGATAAAGGATAATATAAATGGACTCCGTCCCCCTCTATCACGTTTGGCAGTACACGGACGTCGATCGCGCGTTTTGGAAAGAGCACTTGCAAGATTGGATGCCGGCCGAAATTTTCGACGCCCATTCGCATGTTAACGAACCGCGCTTTCGCACCGAAGAGATTACCGAGGAAATGCGCCGCCAATACTGGGTCAGCGAGGTCGGCGAGCCCATCGGCGCCGCCGATACGGCCCGTTGCGACAAACTGGTTTATCCGGGCCGCAAAGTCTCGAAAATCGTCTTCGGTCATCCCTCGCTGTCTTATGATATTGAGGCCAGCAATCGGGCTTTGCAGCAAGAGTGCGTCAGTCGCGGCTGGTATCGCTTGTCCGTCACCTGTCCTCAATGGACGGCCCAACAGGTCGCCGCCGAACTGGACCAGCCGGGCGTGCTGGGCACCAAGGTCTATTACGCTTTAATCAGCCACGACACGCAAAGCCGCGACAAACACATCGAGGCCAGTATCTATGAGTTCTTGCCACGACACCAACTCGAACTGCTTGACAGCCGCGGCAGCCTGGTGATTCTGCACGTCCCCAAGGCCGACCGGCTAGGCCACCCTGACAATATCCGCGAGATCAAAGAAATTCGCCGCGACTACCCCAACATCCTTCTGGTGATCGCCCACCTGGGCCGCAGCTATACGTTGTCCCACGCCCAAGAAGCCTTGTCGCAGTTGGCCGACGACGAGGGCCTGTACTTCGACAACTCGGCCGTTCTCAACCCCGACGTCCATCGCTACGCCCTAGAAACCCTAGGCCCCGAACGTATCCTCTACGGCACCGACAATCCCATCTTTTTCATGCGTGGCCGCCGCCAGTGGAAAGACCGCTCCTATATCAACCGCACCAGCTACCCCTTCTACTTTAACAAAGACCGCGAATCGCCTGAGATCGAAGCCGGCTATACCCTCTACATGTACGAAGCCCTGTTGACGCTGAAAAACGCCTGCGGGGATTTGAAGCTCTCGCGTGAGCAGGTCGAAGGGATCCTATATGGGAATGCACGGCGGTTGGTGGATCGAGTGCTTGGGTGAACCGGATTACGGGTGAATCAGTTCAAGGTTCGGGTAATACCTGCGATAATGAGTGGTATCGCGGGTAATCAGCGGCATTTTTTCCACGGCCGCATGAGCGCCGATGAAAAAATCCGGCAGTGGCGACGTTCGCGTACCTCCTCGCCGACGATACTTCAAGAAGCTCTTGCCCGCCAAGAACGCGGCCTCCCGAGGGATCGGGCAAAATTCGATTAACCCCCTCGGCAAAGCGTTTTCAAGCTCTTCGATTTTCGCAAAACCGACGGAAATTTCAGCATAGACGATTGGGTTGGTTATCAACTGCCTAGTTTCCGCCGCTTCGGACAATGCTTTGCATGACCATTCGAACCACGCGGGATCTTCTGTAAAGATGTCCAACAACACGCAAGAATCGACCATAACGGCGTTCATTGTCCCGGTTCCCCACGAGTGAGCGCCATGATTTCGTCTGTTGTCATCTTAACGGTGGCCGTGCCGCGCATGGCTTCAATCAGCCTTTTCCCACGACCGCTTGATGTCGACTTCTTACGCAGAATAATCTGGTTGTCGCCCGCGAAGAACTCCACTTCGCTATCCGTAAAAATCCCAAACTGTTCCCGCAGCTCGATTGGAATCGTAACTTGTCCCTTGGAAGTGACTTTCATGATAATTGCCTCGCTAAACAAACCCGGGCATTGGTATTACTCTTACCTGTAAGAAGTATACTCAGGCGGAACCCCGTAGTCAAGTGTTACGTATCCCTTTGCTGACATATTACATTATGCCCACCACTGGCTACTTGCCATTCGGCACTGGGGGTGTTAGGATTTCGCCTAATGCCATTCGCGCAGGGACACCCGGCTTTGTTTTACACAAACACAAGGAGCAGGCCACGAATGACTCACCCGATTCATTTCCGTAAATCAACAACGTCCATTCGCCGCATCCGAGCCTTCACGCTCGTCGAACTCTTGGTTGTTATCGCTATCATCGGCATCTTAATCGCGTTACTCTTGCCGGCCGTACAGGCCGCCCGAGAAGCCGCCCGCCGATCCAACTGCACAAACAACCTCAAGCAGATCGGCCTGTCGATGGTCAGTCATGAGAACAGCCATGGCCACTTTCCCGCGGGGATTCAGTACGATACCGACAGTTTCGGCAAGGCTTGGTCCGCGGCCATTTTGCCGTTCATCGAGCAGAAGGACGTTTACGACACGCTTGATGAAGAATTCGGTAAGTATGATTTGATTTACTACCACGACGACATCAGCTTCCGCGGCTCGGCCCTAGCAAAAGCCTGCAACACGGTCTTCCCTGTTTTCCGCTGTCCGTCTGCCGCTATTCCGTTGCACGTGAATGCTAGCTCTTCTACCTCATGGTCCTTCGAGCGTGTACCGGCAACCTATTTGGGCTGTGCGTCCGGTGTATGTACCGACGACGAAGAGGGCTCTATAACAGCCGACGGCAAAGCTACTACCATGTTATCACTGACCGGCATGGACGGTATCCTCTTCGGCATGAGCGACGTGCAGATTCGCGATATTACAGACGGCACAAGCCACACCATAATTGTGGCCGAGGCCTTGCCCCTGGTCACGGATTCGATGCCCGCGGAAACCACATCAAACGTCATAAAAGACCACTGGTCGATCAGCGGGGCCGCCGCATTTGCCGGCCGCGACGGTTCCGAGCACTGCGGTTCCACCGCCGTTGCCATAAACAGCAACAACGAGTTAGCCTTCGGCAGTTCACACGCCGGTGGATGCTATGTGTTAATGGCCGATGGCTCCGTGCATTATCTCACCGAAAACATCCAGCCAAAGATTTGGATCGCCTTCGGCACCCGCGCCGGCGGAGAGGTCGTTGGTCACCCGGACTCGTACATGAACCAATAACGGCGAACAGGCAAATGCGGACATCAGATACTACCCACACCACTGCCTGACAAGCAGTCAGTGGTGTTCGGCGAAAAACTACTCACTTACATCGCTCCTGAACGCTGGGTGCACACGGCCGTAATCGTCTTCTGTCCATCCGTGATACCCCATGCACATACCATCCCCATCGGCTAGATCAAGCTCTTCAGCAGAGCTGCCATCCATAGTTTCAAGTTTCACTTTTGTTTCAAGAGACAATCGATGCTTGGCGTTCTTGAGCCCACCAGAAACACCATCGATTATCATCATCACGCCATATATCGCATCGTTGACAGCCTTAAGAGCAGCTGCGCGTTGGTCGTCGCTATAGCTGTCCGGCATCTTATCAATCGCATACTGTCTTGCATCTTCGAAGATTATGAACCCAGCTGCATGCTGCAGCCAAAGCTCTCTCGTCCTCGTGGCAGTTGGCGGTTCTGACAAAACATACTCATATGTCGGCATCTTTGGATTCCTTGATTACTGCCCAACTTCTAACTACCGCCCTTGCCCACTTTTTGCCGTCCACCCTGTCTCTCATTAACCCCGCCTTTGCCGCTAGATTAACCCAACGTTAACCAGCGCCCGGCGCCACGTTTATAAACCCCATGCCGCCCCCATCTTTTTCTCTCAAAATCACACCTAACACCAGCCCCACCAACAACTTCCGATAAAATAACACGTCCCAAACATTTGCCAAAAACCCGTAACCCCATGTAACCCCTTGCCACAAAACAACTTAAGCAATTTTCTCCGCCCATCACACCCCCCACCTCAAAAGCAATTCTACTCGCCGTAACTCCAGACCTCAAGGCAGGTTATGGCCACCTGCCAAGAATAATAGCTCGACCACCCAACCAAGAAAATGAAAAAAACGGCGCTCTTTCAGCCCCGAAAATGCCAAAATTCCACCCCGATGGAATCGACCTCGCCGCCAACACTGACCTTCCTTAATCAACAACTGGCCCAAATCTCAAGTCTTATCCCCCTCTTCCTCCGCCCGCGACGGTTCCGAGCACTGCGGTTCCACCGCCGTTGCCATCAACGGCAACGATATGTCATGGACCATTACGGTGTCGATTTGTCTTTTAGCGGCGGACAGATCACAGCCGCGCCGGAGCCGAACATGCTTGCGGCTATGCTAAAGCTTGCTTGCAGAACTGGACGCACTTTGTCACTTCTTTGACTGCGTCTGAACTCTTAGGATAACTGTACTCGAGTTCTATGTCGGCTGGGAAAGTCAGTTTATTTCTCTTCAGGTACTGCAACACAAGCGCGACGGGAGTGTCGCCCTGCCCGAATGGTCGGTTGGGGCCGTTGTTCACTTTGCGGTCTTTGAGGTGGATGCTGAGGATTCGGTCCTTGAACTTTTCGATCAGGGGAATGGGCGAGTAGTTGGTGCCGGCGACATAGTGGCCGATATCTAGATTGATGCCCAAGTATTTCCCGTGTGAGAGAATATCGCCGTCATATGTCGTCGGCGTCAGTTGAGTATGGTTGTGGAAGCCGATCATGATTTTGTGCTTGTCGGCCATGGAGCCGAGCCGCTCTGCAGCCGTATCGGAGATTTCGCGAGTGATGCCTTTTGCGCCGAGAGCTTTTGCGACTTTGAAGTAGTAGTCGATCTGACCGTCGCACATGCCGGGGTTACCGATGTCGCCAAACTTCACGATGTGGATTTTGACGCCGGCGTCATCGTACATTTTCCGCAGGGCTTTGAATTTATCCATGGAGGCCGAGAGTCGCCAGTCGAGCAGCGACTTCTTACCACCAGTTTTGCCCGTGGGTGCTCCGGCGAATTGTTCGGCCGGGCCGCCCATCAGTTCGACAGAGCTTATTCCACATTTGGTTATATATTTGAGCAGATCCTTGGCCGTGCAGGGCAGGGAGCGATAGCTGTAGGTTATGACGCCGATCTGCACGCCGTTGAATTTCGAGCAGGGCTTGGCGGCCGACCCGGCCAGCGCAATGTTCGGCATCATGGAAGCTCCGGCCAACGCCGCGGCGCCACTGATGAAGGTT
>CAZISU010000229.1:0-7854 GCA_964541935.1 uncultured Planctomycetaceae bacterium
CCCTACGGCTGCACCGAGCAGACATTGAACCGCTTCCTGCCCACCGTCATCACACAAAAAATCCTCATCCGGATGGGCGTCAACCTGGAAGACATCGCCAAGAAACGCACCAATCTTAACGCCCAAGAAATCGGCGACGACGCCAAGCGGGCAGAAGGCTGGAAGCGTTACAAACGCAACGCCGTCTTCAGCCAGACCGAGGTACAAACCATGGTGAAGGCCGGCGTCAAACGTCTCACTGAAATGCAGTGCAGCGACGGCGGCTGGAGATGGTTCTCCGGCTTCGGCGAACGATCCTACCCCCACACCACGGCCAACGTCGTCCACGGCCTGCAAATCGCCACCGCCAACGACGTGGCCCTCGTGCCCGGCGTTCTCGACCGAGGCGTTGCTTGGCTCACAAACCACCAAAACACCCAGGTCCGCAAACTCAAAAACGCTGCCCAGACGCCCAAGACCAAACCTTACAAGACCCGGGCAGATAATACCGACGCCTTCGTCTACATGGTGCTGGTCGACGCCGGCGTAAAGAATGCCGACATGCGTGAATTCCTCTACCGCGACCGCACAGACCTCTCGGTCTACGGTAAGTCCCTGCTAGGCCTGGCCCTACACAAAGAAGGCCAGAACGAGAAACTGGCCATGGTCATGCAAAACATCTCCCAGTACGTCCAGCAAGATGACGAAAACCAAACCGCCTGGCTCAACCTCCGCGGCGGCCACTGGTGGCGCTGGTACGGTAGCGAAAACGAGGCCATGGCCCATTACATCAAGCTGCTGGTCCGCACCAATCCCAAAGATCCCGTCGCTCCGCGCATGGTTAAATACCTGCTCAACAACCGCAAGCACGCCACCTACTGGAACTCCACCCGCGACACGGCCGTCTGCATCGAAGCCTTGGCCGACTACCTCCGTCGCAGCGGCGAGGACCGACCCGACATGACCGTCGAGATCTGGATCGACGGCGAGTTGAAAAAGGCGACCGAAATTACCCCGGCCAATCTCTTCACCTTCGACAACAAATTCGTCATGGCTGGCGAGGAGCTAACGGCCGGCCAGCACGTAGTAGAAATCAAACGCAAAGGCCGCGGTCCGCTCTACTACAACGCCTACGAGACGAATTTCACCCTCGCCCAGCACATCACCCGCGCCGGCCTGGAGATCAAGGTCCGCCGCAAGTACTACCTCCTCAAAGCGGTCGACAAAACCGTCAAGGTAAGCGGTTCGCACGGACAGGTCGTCGACCAGAAGGTCGAGAAGTACGAGCGTGAAGAACTCAGCAACCTCGCGACCGTCACCAGCGGCGATCTGGTCGAAATCGAATTGGAAATCGACAGCAAGAACGACTACGAGTACCTCATCTTCGCGGACATGAAGCCCGCCGGTTTCGAACCCGTAGACATCCGCAGCGGCTACACCGGCAACTCCCTAGGCGCCTACGTCGAGTTCCGCGACAACCGCGTAGTATTCTTCACCCACACCCTCTCGCGCGGCAAACACAGCGTCTCCTACCGCATGCGCGCCGAAATCCCCGGCCGCTTCAGCGCGTTGCCCGCCCGAGGGGAAGCGATGTATGCTCCTGAATTGAAGGGCAACTCGGATGAAATTAAGCTGAAGGTGACAGACTAATAACTCATTGAAATTCGGGTGCCACTGGCGACTTGCCAGCCAGTGAGAACGATGTTAGAATGCGAACCATGTGAGTCTAAGAAATAATACGGCGAGTAACTTAGGACGCGGCATTTGCCTGCCTATCATCCTAATCGCTGGGACGTTATCAACGAACCTGGAAAACAATGTGGAAGCCAATAAAATATTGCCCTGCAATCATGTGGCTGACTCTATTACTGCTACCAGGAATTGCCGGATGCGGAGCCGGTCAGCATGAGAAATCACCAGACGGGCGATATGATGCTCATGCAACGTTCTACTACAACGGTTCAAGCGAATGGCTAGAATTAGAAGTTAGAAATAATACGTGGGGAACAGTGCTCTGGAAGAAAAACATGGGAAACCGCAAAGATCATCATCCGCCGTTTGACCAGGGATTTGGAAATCTCGACCTTATTCAGTGGGCCGATGATTCTAAAGAAGTACGTTTCGCTCATAAAAGTCACGAAGTGAGTGAAGTGGTGGAATGGTTGACGGTCAAGTTCGACGAACATGGTGAAGTCATCGAGACAGCTATAGTCCCCGACTCTCAGATTTCATCAACTAAATCTGATGCAAACGACAATTTAAATGGAAACGCAGATAGCAAGAAGTCATTAGGCAAGGAATCCACTGAGTAACTACCATAGTTATTTCCATCGAAAACGGCTGATGGCACCTATAACGATTAGAATGTTGTTCGTAGTCGTCGCCATTTTCGCGGTTTGCGCGTTGATGTTGCGAACTAGCGACTAGATCGCGGCTATGGGACTTCTCCTAGCGGCATCCATTCTACTCTTCTGAGCTATCACCCCCAGACCACCCACTGCATTGAATCCACACAACTCATCTGCTAAGATCACATCATCGGATGGTAATCTTATTGAATAACGAAACGCCCAGTTATCAATTCTGAGAATACTCAACGCACAGAAGCTAATGATAAAAAAACGTGATTCACGACACTGCCCCGCCTGCTCATCGACTATGAAACTGCTAAAGAACTCGCGTGTTCCGTAGCAAGGCACGATAGCACGCAACTTGATGGCGATGATCACTACGAAATTCTCGATTCGCGATCGCAAGAACACCCTTGGGGCTGGGTGTTTGAGCCAGTCGTCGAACCTTACTGGTCCAACAATGCGATTTGTCCCTATGGCGACGATTGGAACGTCACTGTGGATAGATTCAGCGGCAAAGTCCTACGAATTGCCCATGCGGCAATCGAAAACGACGATTGGCCAATCTTCATCCTCACATTACACGAGGTAGGCAACGACATCCCGACGATATTCAAGCTAGTGCGGCAGATAACCGGCTGGACTGCTTCTGAAACGAAGGCGAGATTTAACGACCTTCCGGTCATTGTGACTGGTGGTCCCATGATTACAGTGCGTTCAATCCACGAATCATTTCTGTCCCGCGGGGCAACGACAACACTGACGCAGAAACCCACATAACAATCTGTTGAGAAACCGACGTGCGTCGTAGGCCGGGTTACAACCCGGCGATGGAGCGACTGACACCGCAAATGCCGAGTCACAACCCAGCCTAGTGCGTCTGCGAGCGCATCGAACCGGCGAGGTGGAAGTCCTCGTCAGAGTTTGGTTTGAACTTTGTAACTGACGGTAACTGCGTCCTCGCGAGAGGGGGTGGAGAGCAACTGGAGGTGAAAGACTGGTCCGTGGGATGACGAACTCGATTCGGCCTGTCGTCGAACATCGGGCCGAAGAACCGGTCGTTCAGGAGTCAGAGCGTCCATATTAGCGAAGAAGCCGAGTAACTTTGGTGGAGTCCAGGGACGCAGGAAGATGGGCGTGGACCGAAGCGGCTGAATCGGACGATCCAAGACGGAACGTACTCGCCGCACGAAGTGCGACGCGTATGGATTCCCAAACTCGGCTCGAAAGAGCAGCGACCCTTGGGGATTCCCACGTTCCCTCAAGCCATCCTCGGACGCTCCCTAAACAAACTCCGGTCGCACCAGCTTCGGAATAACCCCCGCCTCGTGGCCTTGCTTAAGCAATTCTTCCACCGCCTGCCGTCCGCGGGGGCCGAAATCCAGGGTCCAGTCGTTGACGTACATGCCCACGAACTCGTCGGCTTTGGCGTGGTCGAGCCCGCGGCCGTAGCCTAGGGCATATTCGAGCGCGTCGGCTCGATGGTCTAGGCCGTATTGGATGCTTTCCTTCAACAGACGTGTAACCTGGGCGATAACCTCCGGACCCAGATCCTTGCGTATTGCGTTGGCGCCCAAGGGCAGCGGCAGGCCGGTGCGTTCGAACCACCACTGGCCCGTGTCGACGATCAGCTCCAGGCCTTGCGAGGCGTAGGTGAGTTGTCCTTCGTGGATGATCAAGCCGGCGTCGATGGGCTGGCCGTCATAGCTGCCGGCTTCGACCGCGTCGAGAATCTTGTCGAAGGGAACCAGGACGTGTTTGAAGTCGACGCCCAGGCACATCCGCAGGGCCAGGTAGGCCGTGGTCAACGTGCCGGGCACGGCGATGGTTTTGTCTCGCAACGACTCGAGTTCGCACTTTTCCCGGGCCACGACCATGGGCCCGTACTGGTCGCCCATGCTGGCGCCACAGAGGCAGAGCATGTAGGTATCGGCCAGATGGGCATAGGCGTGCAGGCTGACGGCCGTCAACTCCAACTCGCCGGTGAAGGCCCGCCGGTTGAGCGTTTCGATATCCACCAGCTCATGGGTGAAGCGGAGGTCGCCCGTATCGATTTTGTCCTTGGCCAGGGCGTAGAACATAAAGGCATCGTCCGGATCGGGGCTGTGTCCCACGCGAATCAACTGTCTGTCGTCACTCATCGGTCCTCTTTTCTCCTTTTTTTGCCAAAGCGAGCAAAACCAAGCCTTACAGCTTAGCAGAAACAGTCGAATTGCCACACCCCCCGAGAAAATCTGAAAAATGGCGTTATATGTGTCGTGAAGGCTCGCCTATGGGGGGCAGAGGGGAGATGTTTTCTATTTTCGTTATCACCTACAATATTCCATGAAGAACCGCTTTTTTGAAAGGATGTCTAAATGAATCGGATGCAAATTATTGTGGCCACCATGGCACTGGGCCTGACTGTTGGCTTGGTCTGGTGTGGGCCGGGAATCGCCGCCGGACGAGAGCATGACGGTCAGACTGAGGAACGCTCGCTCACGGTGTTTCCCATCAACATCAAGCCAAGCATGGGCAGGACGCTTGAATTACGCACCACTATGGCCACGGTTGTGGGAGCTTTTTTGCAACGGGCCGATTTGAAGGACGTTGAACTCGGCCAAACCGAATTCACTCCACCCGACACAGACGACCCGGCCAAAATCGCCGCCGACTTCGGACGCTTTATTGTTAAACACCCAATCGAAACGCAATACGCCCTGTTCGCTCAATACGTGGGCACGCCAAAAACCGGCGTTAAGGCGGTTGTCACCGTTGTCGTCGATCGTTCGGGCAAGGTGATTTTGGCCGCCCGCGACCCGCCGTACACATTTGCCAAGTACAGCAACATGCAGCCAAAGAACCCCATGACCTGTTCGATTTTCGTTGCCCGTCGGGTGGGGAAGTTGTGGAAGCTTCCCGATCCGTTGCGGCCCGGGGCTCCCACGGACGGCAGCATGACGGCTTTGTTGAACAAGGAATCGACCGTCCCGCCCAAGGCGGTATTAGCAGCCATGAAAAAGCGTCTGCAGGCCATGAAACAGGGCCTTGCGGACCGGCAGGTTACGGTTTACCCGGTCCATTTGGCAAAAGGTACAGCCCCCGCATGTAGCGAGCAATTCGTCGAGGCCATCAACAAGCGTGGGCTGTTCAAGGCGGTTGCGGGCACAACAGATCCGAGTCTGAAGGTAAAGGGAAACTATAATCAACAGCGTGTTCTTTGGGGCACCGCACGGGCTTTTCAGAAATTCGTTAAGAACACCCCCCCGGCGACCGATTACGCCCTCTATGCGGCTTATGGGATTTGTGGCCCCGACGTGAAGACGAAGCCGGGCATGAAACGCGAAGCCGCCTACGTGCATTTGATCATTTGCAACAAGGCGGGCGAATTGGTAATGGTCGATTTTCAAAACTCGCACCAAAGCGATTACAAGAAAATCAAGCCCCAGACCTGCGGCCAGTGTAATCAACTGGCGTTGCTGCGGCTGGCCGCCCGACTGGGTAAGTAGCAGCCCGTTGCGATTTCCATGCTGACGCGGCGGCATTTGCGTTGTATTATTGATGAGGCCCATGGTGCGTCGCGGATGCACCCCACGGTGGAGCGCGATTTCGAGGCGATGTGTGCATGGCGAATTCAAAACTGACATACTTCGTGTCCGATTTGCACATGTATTCCAGCCGTTCGCAGGAGCAGCGCTACCTGGCCGAGATCGAGCGCAAGGCGGCCCATGCGGATAATTTCGTGCTCGGCGGCGATATCTTCGATTTCCGCTGGAGCACCATGGATACGCACGAAGAGACCCTCGTGGGTGCCGTCGATTGGTTGCGGAAGTTGGCCGTCGATTGCCCCAATTGTCAATTCTATTACGTGTTGGGCAATCACGATTACAACCGCGACTTGATGGATAGTTGCAATTACCTGGCCGCCAAGTACGATAATTTTTACTGGCGGCCGTTTTATATCCGCTTGGGAAGCAGCCTGTTCCTGCACGGCGACGCCGCCGACCGCCTGGCCACCGGTGAAGAATTGGCCGCAGCCCGCACACGTTGGCTGCGGAAGGAAAAACGCGGCCCCGTGGCCAACCGGCTATACGATTTGGCAGTCGCCAATCGGCTGCACATGCCCGTGGTGCGCCTGGCGCGGACCAAGAAAACCACGGCCAAGCGGATTCTGTCTTACCTGCGCAGTATTGGCGAAGATCCGTCGACCGGCGTGAAGAATATATATTTTGGCCACACGCATTTCGCCTTCATGAACTACCGTTTCGGCGGAGTCACGTTCCACAACGGCGGGGCGCCCATAGAAGGCCTGCACTTCGAAGTAATTCGGGCGGTAACGTAGCAATTGTACTCGCCACGCTCCGCGTGGCGATATTGTAGAGGGTAGCACCGGTTCTCGAACCGGTGTGACGCAGTCACAAGAGGCCCGGAATAATGCCTACGCCGGACGGGTGCCATGGTCCACGCTTGCGTGGCCATGCGGGGATAGACATTTGCATCGGCATTCATGCCCACGACAAGCGTGGGCATGGCACCCGCCGCTGAAATTACAACAGCTAGCCATGCCGTTTTCGTACCAGCCCACCAGATATGACTGGCGATTTCTTGGTTTGGAGACTAAACTGTTACTATAAGAATGGATGCCGTGCCCAGCACTGGCTAACAAGCAGCCAGCGCCACCCGACGTGGGGTAATAACTATCCACATTGCCCACGATTCTTGAATTTGGTGCCTGGCGCCTTTTTACTCCCTTAGGTGAAATCGACGCCCCTATTCGCCTAGACTGTCTACGTTCGCCAAATTTGGTGCCTGGCACCTTTAATTCGTGTTAATTCGTTCAAAATCAACTCTTGTCAGTGCCACCTGCCGTTTCAACTCCTCTGTCCTGTTTAATTTCTCCCGTCTCCAATCTTGTTCGCCATCGGCTCACTGTCTCCTTTTTGTTGTCGTGCCCATTCTACGATCAGCTTCACATCCAAATCAGCGGGTGTCAATTTGGATAATTGTGTAAGGTAAACCTGTTCGGAAATGGTCCCTTTGTCTCGTCTGTTGGTCAATTCACTTATTTCGTCAAACTTCAATGCATAAACAGCAACGGCTGCTGGTGGCAATCCTCTTGGCTCTTCTAGCAACGTAACAAGGCGTCGTAGTCGAAGTTTTCGTTTCTGATCCGGGATTGCTTCCTCGGTTTCTACGTAAGGTGAGAGAACTGACAAAACCTCGTCAGCGTCATCAGCAACGAGAATGTCGTCCTCTGATTCGTATCGTGAATACACGTAGTTGCGAACGGCGTCGTAGTCGTGTTTCCCGTCAAGATACGCCTGAATCTGATCTATCAATTCGGCAATCGTAATTGTCTTTTTCATCGGACGTGCCTTTCCGGACCGGGGACCTTGATGCCACGATTTAGGAATTTACCGGTATTGTCGAAGGTATCATGATATAGAGAAAAAAAGGTGCCAGGCACCAGAGAAAAAAAGGTGCCAGGCACGAATGGCATTAACATTTCTGTAAATCATTTGTCCGCCAGGTCTTGCTTCAATTG
>CAZISU010000230.1:0-7802 GCA_964541935.1 uncultured Planctomycetaceae bacterium
CACCATAAAACCGAGGGTAAATATCGGGAAGTAATTACTGTACGAGTTCTAAGTCACAAATCTCGATTTCAATCGGCGTAAGCGTGGCGAATGCTTTCGAAAGCCTATTGGCGAAGGGAGAGGTAAGATTCTCAATATGTTTACGCAAAATCGCAACATACTTCTTCTGCTGGACGGGGATTTCGCCTTCCAAGGCACGTAAAACCGGCATCAGAATCTTGTCGACATTTGCTATGATCGAATCGTGGATCTCTTTCTTTTCTTCTTCTATTTGTGCCATCACCCCGCGAAGTGCGATGTTTGATTCTTGCAGCGCGGAGCGTTCGACTTCTAGTTGACGTTCGACCTGAAAGCGTTCGACTATTTTGCCCGTACGCTCAGCAATTGCGTCGATCAGATCGCGCTCTTCCTTAAGAAACGGTCCTTCATCAAGGCTAGGCATCTCACGCAGATAATAAACCTCAAGAGCACCGGCAGGTGTGCCGTTAAGGTTAATCTCGGCGGACTGCTTCCATGCCGTCTTGCGGAAGTTCGCAGTTATAATTTCCTTGCCATGCAGTTTGATTCTTGCACAGCAGATCTCCGGATAACGCCAAGATGGGGGGAGTAAATCCACAATCCCCTCCAATACTGAATCTAACGATTTTCCATGAGACTCTATAAGTCGAGAAATACCATAGAGACAGTTGAGCTCTTTCGCGCGTTCTCGCAAGGCACATTCAACGTCGCGCGAACTAGTTGCTTCATTTTTGCGTGCATCACATTCTCCAGCCATTTCATTGATGTGAAAATGTGACTTCAGATCGTGCTGCCCGCGTGATGGGAAAATTTTATTGACGGAATCGATCATGATAATGGCCCCGCTAGCAGTTCGGCCCCGAATACTTCATCGCGTATTTTTTATAATCGCCCCGCATGAGCAAACAACTCCACTCGGTTTTGCCGGTCCCGCACAACACTATCACACAAACATCATGACCAGACAACATGCACGTGGTCCGTCTGGATGCAATCGCTCCCTGCTATGGTAGTGCGGTACGCATTTATAAGATGCGAAGTCTCCCAGGTTGCACGTGGTTGCCGTACAGTTTGTACGGCAACAATACGGCAGGATACCGGTTTGCATAACGGCTCTGGCGCGACGATATATAGATTCACAGGCGATGAATAATTTCCCCGTTCCATGGAAGACAAAACCCAGCATGTCACAGGTAACACGTAAACAACGACAACCACGACTTTCCTCTGCTTCAGATATGCAAACAAGTATAACTCAAGCACACCGCTATAGAAATACGCTTACTATCGGGAGCTTTGTCTTGGTATTAGGATGCTTGCTCGCGATGCTAATGCCCAACAGTTTTCTACAAACGTCATCGACCCATGCCAACTCCGGTGTACCTGACTCTCTGCCCTTACATGCTGTGCATTCTCGGCGGTTTCGTATTGTGCCCGAATACGAACGTCATATGGAACGAGTCGTCTTGTCTATTTCCGATAGCGACACCGTTCCCAAATACCACGATGCAATTATTTCTAACCTGCCCGATTATACCCAAATTGACTTACTGGTTCCAAGTAGTCACTTGGCAACCGTCAAGAAATGGACCGATGAAAAACCCTATCGAGATCGAGTGCATCTGATGGCGTATAATCCGCAGTATCGAAGCGGAGCACGTTTGTATCTGCTGCTGCCCGACGAGGAACAACTCGTAGCAGTGGATACCGAAGATTACCGCCTGGGAAGTCAGCAGGGCACGTTATGGGCACAAGACCTATTCGAAGTCGGAACCACGCCAGACAATCGCACGATCCTTCTAACCGCTTGCGCCCATAAATGTTTCCAATCTGAAAGCCACCGGCGAGATAGCCGGGTCATAAGCGACAACGCATACCTAGCACGCCTCGATGTCGACGATACTGAAGTCCATAGACTTCCGCTTGCTTTCAAAGGCGGAAACGTCTTGGTAGACGAACTGGATGGCAAGCGGATTGTCTTTTGCGGATACGACTCCGTCAGATCTTCCCGCACCGCCTGGCGCGCCTTCCAAGGCGATGATATTTCGGATGGGAAGGTTGCCGAAATGCTTAAGGATGCTTTTAACGCCGACAAGGTAGTAATTATTGGCGGGCCTCGACCTCAACCGGAAGTTATGTATCACTTGGATCAAGCCATGCTGCCCTTGGCCAATGGCACGATTGCTGTTGCCCGTGTGGTTGGCGAACATCCGCGTCTGGAACCTGATGCGTCACGAATCAAACTGGCGGAAGCGTTCTTGACAAAATCGAGACTCATTCTAACGGATCTGGGTTACAAGGTGGTTGACATAGACGTGACTGCGGAAAACGTCTTGAACTATCAGCATTACGTCAACGCCATTCCTTACATTGACAAAGTCAGCGGCCAAAGAAGAGTTTTGATGCCCGTTTTCGCCGAGACCGCAGGCAAACGAGATCAGCAAATCGTCAATAAGAACATCCGGGCGCTGGAGTCGTTGGGATATTCGGTTGTTTGCGTCCCCACGCAGGCTTGCGAATTAACCGGCGGAATTCATTGTTTGGTCAATGTACTGCAGTAGAGTGGGTGAAAAGCGGATCTGCCGGGAGGGGATGTCTCTGCTTTCGAATTGGATTGCTTCAGCTCAGCAAGCTGCTCTTTGACAAACTCGATGAGATGGGGCCAACATTTATCGGCGGACTGGCCGTGGTTGGCGTTCTCGATCACGATATGTCGAACATTTTTGTGGCCGACGAGTTTCATCATGGAGACGAAGTAGAGATTCTCCTCGGCACGCATGAGCATATCGACTCCCCAACCACCGGTGATACATAGGGTGGGCGGGGCGTCTTTGCGTATGTGGTACAAGGGTGCGTACTGGTCGATCGTGGGGCGAAGGGTGCTCGGTTCGATGCCCTGCTCTTTGCGCACGGTCTGATGCGTAATCATTTGTCCGGTCACGGGAATGAGCCCGGCGATTCGGTTGGCGTCGATGTCGTGTTTGGCCAGGTACTGTTTGTCCAGCCCGACCATGGCTGTGAGATAGCCGCCGGCGGAGGTGCCGGTAACGAAAATCTTCGATGCATCTCCGCCTCGCGACTCGATATTCTTAAACACCCACGCCAAGGCCGCCGCCGAGTCTTCGACGCGAGTCGGATAGCGGACCTTGGGGTGTAAACGGTAGCTGAATGCAGCAACGGCCCATCCCCGGTTCTTTAACTCTTCGGGAATGTACTTCTTGCCGCCCCACATCCCGCCACCGTGGATGAAGACAACCGTTGGAAAACCACTTATCCCCTCAGGCCGATACAGATCCAGGCGGCATTTTTCCTTGGCGTAATCGTCTGCCTTCTCCTCGCCGCCGGGCAGGTAGAATAGCCCTTGCTCAAGCGTATACTTCAGCGGTTCTTGTTTATGATCTGCCAAAGCGGTTTGCCCCAGAAGAAAGTCGACAAACAACATTCCGACTATAGTCCAGATCTTACAGAGACTCGACATGGTTTTTCTCCTCCGCGTCGGCATGGCAGTTTCCCGCCACAAACTCAAACAGGCTATCGATACTTATACAACTGTCCCGTGGTACATTCTTCATCTGTTCCAATGAGCATGATAGGCAGCCATATTCCACCACGGCTAGCTGGGTGGTTAACTCTAACTGCTATTTTATTTTTACTGCCCTGCTTCAGGTACTTCTTCGCATCAAAGCTGGATACCCCAAACTCACTCACGGATTTTCCCGTTGAGGCACATGTTTTTTCAAAAACAAGCTCGCCATTGACATACACCCACACCTCTCCATCAACGCCACGGAAAAGCAGATACATGTGTTTCTTAGCGAACAGTTCGTCGGGTATTTCAATGTTCTGAAAATACCATCCGTAACCTTTGAATCCGGGAAATCCCTGATGCTCCCAACCAACCCCACGGTTAATGTGCAGTCTGGCGAGCCCCTTGTCCAGAGTAGCAATTGACGCCTCACCGCCGCCAAACTCATTGGTCTTTCTGAGAGCCGCGTCATAGAACTTCTGGTTCGTGTACCACTTTTCACTCACGCCTTTGTTGTCTGAATCGGTCTTGAAAATCCATTCGGCGGGCAGATCGTGTTTTGGCAGCGATGAGCTTTCCTGGTCTATGCATGACTGCCACTTATTGGCTATTTTAGCGAGAGTGATGGGGATGCCGAGCTTTTTGGAGAACCCATTTTTCTTACAAAGTTCGGTGAACTCATCCAGATACTGCTTGAATATTTCTTTCTTGGCACGCGATTTTCGTATGCTCTTGCCATACGTAAAATCGCCGAACTCGGTGTAGTAGCCAAGATTTTGAGATAGCTCCAGATACAACAGTGGTATCTTGGCCGTCTTGACTCGGTCCAGAATGTCCTTGCTTTTGGTAAGTTTCTCTGCTTTGGTGAAATACGCTCTCATCTTGGTCATGTAGTCGGGCGTGAACATCGGCCCGTCTGGCGCATAAGAACAGTGGCGATTGTTGAGGATCGGGTTGTCAGAGGGTTCTCCGCATTTATGCGGTACTTTATGCCACTTCTCCCAAAAGTCCCACTTCATCATCTCGTAATCCCAGATGGGCTGGGCGGCTTCCTTATAATAGCCGAATATGAAATCTTTCATGAGCGCCTTTGTGTCCAGATCCGGGTTCCACAATTGTTTTGCCCACACCCATCCTCGCATCTCATCATTGTCGCTGGATTCGCACTCATACATGATGCCCGTCGCGCCGTTCTTTATATTAAATCTTGTGTTGTCGGCAACAACCGGCCAGTTGGCCATGGGAACCAGATAGTGGACGTAGTCCGTTGTGTAATCCCAGATATAGATTTTTGCGCCCGAGGCATTCCAGGTCTTGAGCATCTTCTGGTAATCCTCCGACTCCCAGAGAAAGCAGAACTGATACTTCCACGCGTGCGAGTCTGTACAAAGCTGGATTATGATGTACGGATCAACCTTCAGCTTAGTCGGAGGTTTTGCGTAGTCGAGATACGCCAGAGAGATCAAATGATTGTTGGGAAACTCTTTTTTAACACCCTCGGCGATTTTATTGACGTGATGGAAGAAACTTCCGGCTCTTCCGCCGTTTTCATCATCCAGCTTCTTGCACTCGGGGCAGTCGCAGAATCCGCGACCGTCGTTTGGGCCGATTGCGGTTACCGTGATGTCGGGGTTATCTCGGAAGATCTTGCATGTCTTTTCAATGCTCAATCTGATGACATCTTCATTTGCATGGCAAATCTGGCTGGCTTGTCGCTTGCCGTTTACAAGTGCATAGTATTCCGGATGCTTGCCAAAATACTCTTTAGTTGGGAAGTAGTACGCATACGTGTGTCCCATAAGGTGATATCGAGTGCTTCCGCCCCAGGCGAGCGGAACTCGGGCATGCGGCGCATTTGTCTTGTTTCTCAACGACCAGCTGGAATCGCACATTTTATGAATATACGGATTTCTCTGTTCCAAAATCGGCACGAATTTACGAGATGCAATACTGGCGGAGAACTTCTCCATTTTCGGGGTATCCATCGAGCTTGTCGAATACCACCTGCACCCCATATCTTCTTCCAACAGGGAATACACACCGTGCATCAGACCGCGACCGCTGCCGCCGTAGAGAAACACATCGCGGCCGATAACCTCGATGGCATAACCTTCTTCGGCCAAATCGGTTTTTTTCCAGTTGGCTTTGGATTGATCCAACAGTTGAGTGCGTCCGATGCTGATAAACGGACTGCTTTTGTCCGTCAGTGCATCTTCGCCGACAACTGGAATATCGGCCCCGCTTATGAGCTTGAAATATCGAACAATATCACGGGCAGCTTTTATTTCAATCTCTTTAGCGTCCTTGGGGATCACCAATACGTATTCAGTTTTACCATTTTCCGCTAGAGCAAGATCCCTCGAGGCTTTGCCTTTTGGTTTGAGCGAATTTTCCCATTGCTTTGGCATGTCAGTCCGATATACCGACAAGTCTCTGTCAATGCTAATTGAAGCGACGTTATCAAAGCCATCGTAATTGACTTTTTTGTCTTCAATATACATAAACACATTGTATCCACCCTTGAGCACGTCCTTTTTGAATTTCACACGGTAGGCTACCGCAATTTCGTCGCCCGTCTTTTTAATCGTGGTGTTTTCACAGTCGATGTACCCCTGATCGTTTTCAAGGATTTTGCCCGATTCTCCCGGCCGCCCGGTTGCTTCGGTGGCATTCAAAAATCCGTGCTTAACAATCGCCAGTTGATTGGTTGGCAGATGATAGCCGATGTAAAACCCGCTTAACTTGTCGCTGCCCGGACATATGACCAAATACGTGTTGGTTAAGAGGCTGATATCTCCGTCATATTGATATCTTGCGGTAATCGTATGCCAGCGGTCCACGGCCAATGGATCGGAAGCGTCAGACCTATGTCCGTTAACCGTAATCCCCAATATTTTTGGGGTTTCCGCGCACAGGCTCGGCACACAGATGCATGGCAGCAAAACAACGAAGAGACAGTAGAGGCAAAAGATGAACGATTTTTTCATGGCAGGCTCCTGAAAGTAGGTTCAGTATGGTGTGGGGGATGCTGAATACGTTATTCATCATTAGAAAATGGAGGGAGGTAACACTATATTCAGCCGACAATGGCACTGATATCGATCATCTGCAACTGCCGGCCTTCGTTCTTAAATGGGGCGTCGATCACGACACTTCGTCCGTCGGGGCTGCATCTGGGATGCGTGTCGCAACGCCATTCGCCCTTGTATTCGGGCGGCAAATAAAATTCACCCAGTGAAATGCGACGGCCCGTCGCCAATTCGTAAAGGTACGGGTTCTGGTTGCGGTTTTTGTCGGGATAGGTGTCGTTGAGGACATATTCTTTGTTTGGCAGATATGTACAATGCCCGTCGAATACCATCACGTCGCCGCCAATGATTTCGACGTTGCCACCGCCGTGTTTGTCCTCAAAAACACAGAACCCTTGGTTATGCTTGTGCCCCACATCGCGAGGATGCCACGACCAAGCGAGGATGTGACTCGCGTCGCGCCAGATGAAGTGTGACATTGCGCCGGAACCGTCGACAACGCGAATATCGCTGCCATCGATCGCCGCTGTCACCATGCGTGTGCGCAGATACTTACCCACCGGAGCCCAGCGGTGCAAAAACTCTAGCCGTGTTCCGTCTGTGTTGGCCAAGAGATGGTTAAAGTAGTGCTTTTTATCCGAGATGTCGGCCCGGAAGGGGATCTTGGCCACGTCGGCAAGCGCGATAATCAAATCCTGTCGGCCGCTTTCCAGGTCGATGCGAAAGATGCCCGAGTCTTTTGGGGCGAGTACTTTTTCGTTAGGATCTGCTGGACCGGGATATCCGTAGCCGGGCCGCATGGATTGGATGCGGCGGAAGTCTGGGGCGAAGCCGGTCTTGCCATCGGGGCTGAGCGTGTAAACCGGATGCCCAACCGTCCGTTTCTTGCCAGTTTTCACGTCCATAATGCGGCAGACGAAATCGTCGCCGTCACGGTCGTTCCAAATGATTTCGGTCTTGGATCCAGGCAGCCATTGCAACATGCAGCCTTGTTGCCAGCACCAGAGCCGGCTCTCGTCAAGCTCGATCCATTTGTCGCCGTCCTCGAGATCGACCATGCCGATCTTGATCACATCGTCGGGAGTGGGCGAGCGGTGCTCGAAATCCACCTCCATGCTCAAGCAATACCTGCCCGTGGGGTCGAATTCGGGCTTGTCGTAATAGGCGAACCAATGATGTTTGGGACCGCGGGTGATAGGGCGTACCGGCGGCAGTTTCTCTTTTTCTGT
>CAZISU010000231.1:0-7801 GCA_964541935.1 uncultured Planctomycetaceae bacterium
GATTATTTACAGCATCGGCACGTGTCACCACTGGCATTTAGGGAATATCCAGCATAAACCGCACTTTCGTCACAAGCCGGACGTTCCCGCGAACCGTACCCTACTGCGGGAGGCCCCCCCATTACGCGAATGGATCTTCCGAATCGTCGCCAGCCTCAGGCGCTGCCTCTTCCTCGTTGGTCTCGGCCTTTTTCTCGCCCTCGGGCTTCTCTAGGTCTTTCTCATCGGCCGTTTGGCTATGGCGGGCCGGTTGTGCCAACTCGGTTTCGTGCAGGCACTGGACCAAGCCGGTTTTGTTGACCAGATAGATTCGATCGGTCCGCATGTTGCACACCATAGTATCCGTGGCGGCAAAGGGTAGCGTGTCGATTCTGGCTCCGCTCTTCTGGTCCAGAACCAGCAGCCGACCGAGTTTGTCGGCCACGTAAAGACGGGTGGGGCTTGCGGCAATGAACTTCGTGATTTGCGGAGCATGCCACAGTTTGCTGCCGTTGCTCGTGGCGAGGCAGTACATGCCGCCAAGTTCGCTTGTCACATAGAGATGTTGACCGATGGGGACGACCGGTTCGACAATCGGCTGGCCGGTCGCTCTCTTCCACAATTCAACGCCTTGCCTCTCGCTGTGTGCGTAGACCGAGCCGTTGAGCGAGGCCACAAAGATCACGCCTTCCATATCGGGGTTTCCGCTTTGGGGCGGAAGATAGCTGGGCCGAGAGACAATTTGATTCCCGCCGGCCAATTCGTAAAGAAGCGGGAAACGATTTTCGTCTTGGCGGCCGATATGTGCGACAAACATGCCCTTGCTCGTCGTCCAGCCGATATATACGCCTAAATCGTCGTCGCGGACAATAATCGGCTGTGTCGTGACCGCGCCCGAGGATCCGCAGGCGACTTCCGCGGCGGGGCCTTGCTTAAATCGCAGGGATTCCGATTCTTGCTCTTCGGTATCACCCGCCGTTGCCGGTTTAGCGTCCTTGGCTGCTTCTTCCGCTTCTTCCGCCGCGGCTTTATCGTCGATTTTTGCAGCAAGGATCGACTCGTCTCGAATCTGTGTCATTTTGTAGCCGATCACTCGGCCACTGATGGTGGGTACAAAAACGCGACGCTTGCTGATGCAAACACCGGCCGTGGGAATGTCGTCCATGCGACCGGTCCAAAGCAGCTTGCCGTCGGCGCGTTTCAAGATGTAAATTTTAGTTCCGTTAACGACCGCGACTAGCTCTTTACCGACTCCCAAGGGAAGGCTGGGATGGTTCGGACGGCCAATGGTTTTGACCCACAGCGTCTGGCCCGTTTCCGCATCGATTACATGCAACGCCGCGCGATCCGTTTGCACGAAAAGCGTGTCGTGGTTCAGCTCGTCTTTCTCGCAAAATGTGACGTGTTCCACCCGTCCCCGGCCGGGGTCGAGACGGACCTGCGTAAACCACGCGCGGGTCAAACCGTGCCCTGCGGCGACCTGATGTGAAATCAGACCGCCACCCGGGGCGGCCGAAAGCTGATTGCTGGCAAACACCGTGACCATCACGGTCAAGGCCACGAAAATGGAAAGGCGGAATAATCGGGTCATTGATCACTCTCGATTGGTATCTTGGATGTTAGTCTCGCGCGGAAAGTCCTGAAATCTACAGTCGCCACGCAAGGCATATCAGGCACGGTCATGCAAGACTACGCATTTACGGCGATTTCACGGGACAATTCCGGTTAGTTTATCATAACTAGCCCTCTCGCAAAAATCACGTCAAAAAACCGCCCGCGGGTATTGGGGATGGTTTTGATGGCCGTTTTGGTAAGGGGTTTATTATTCTGGGTTTGTTTATCAAGACTTGCGGTGGTTACTGACGGCCGAGTGGCCATAAGTAGTATTGCAGCTTGGCTTTGCGGCGATTGCAATTATGTCGGCAAGGGCGAATTACTGCACAATGGGGGGGAGCGATGGCACGCAAGTAGCAGGAGAGGCTCGATCCTTGCCTGAAAATGTTGCAATTACAGGGTACTGGGCGGCTCACCGCAAGCCTGGACCGTTTGTTCTCGGCAGTCTACGATGGTGGCTTGGCTTCATGGATGCAGCATCCCATCTAAGGTATAATCCCGTATGTCAGTTGGCGATTTGGATAATTCGATCCGCAAAACAATTGAAGAGGTGATCGGCTACCTCAATTTTTCCTCCGGCGCTGCTGATCCGCTATTCGCCGCCGGGATGAACAAGCTTTTCGAGAATTTCGAGGGCCCGGACCCCGGTCATGCGCAAAATCATAATCTCGACAAGTCCCCGGGCGACACTCCAAGCTGGCGCCGCGTCCACCGGTTGCTTTTGGATGGTCTCGAGTATTTGCACGCGAATTCCAAGGCTTTCGAGCAGATCGACCAAGCCCAGTCGGTGCTGGCGTTGGTTTTCGAGGAGTTTTTGCCGGCTTACCTCAATCACCATCGCGATTTGCTTTTTCACCAGCACGACACGACGCTCTTCCGCCCCTTCTTCATAGCCAGAGTGGCTGAGACCGTGTTGCACGAGGGCCGTCCCTGGGAAGAAACCAACCGCATCGTGTCGGCCACTATGCGTCACCTCAACGACTTCGTGGGCCATCGGCCGCTTGCCGTGCTCGAAGGCGACCGGCGGCTGCAAACCTACGACCACGAGCGCGTTCGCCCCATTCCGCTATGGATCAAAGGCGCCGGAGCGGCCGTGGGACCATATCACAACCTGCTCGAACTGACTCTGAAAGTCATCGCCGAAACCGATCCGGTTCTGCTGCGTCAAGCATGCTTCGACATGGATCAGTTGGACGAATTGGCCGTAGATCCCAGGGCATACGATTTCGACCACCCGGTCAATAAACGCCCTAACTACCATTTCGGCCAATGGGATCCGCACATTATAGACGGGCGCGGTTACTATCGCCGCTTCGTATTGCAGCAAGTCACGCTGGACGGGATCCTTGATCGCCTCAGCAACCCGGGCCGGCTCTCGCGCAAAAATGTCCTGCACGAGGCGGCCGCCGTGCTGGCCGGCACGATTCTGATGGGCTCGGGCATTAGCGGCGACTGCCCCGAGGCACACGATTCGCACACCTCGCTGCTGACGCTACTGCCGCAAATCGCCGCCTATCGCGATGACTTCTACGAGCAATTCATGAATCGACTCAGCGGGAAACAGTCACAGCGGCTGCGCAGCGAGGAGAAACGCCTTCATCAACCATTCGGTGCCGCGCGACAACATCTCAACCAGTGGCTGGCCGGGCGACGGGCCATGCAGTTGCAACACGTGCATCTGGCTCAACTCTTCGCGCGGATGGGCTACGCCGAGGCGGCCGCAAGGCAAGCACATATCGTACCCGTGGCATCGGCGCGAATGCAGTGCGAGATTTGTTGCCGCTTGACCGAGTCCAACCAGCTTATTGACGAGGGCCGCCTGGAAGCGGCCTCCAAACTGCTGGGCGAGATCGAAGATCTGCTGCACCGCGGGATCGAATGCGGGGCCTTTATCGATCCCTGGAACATCTTGGGATTCGGTGCCCAATTCAGCCTTTTCCCGGCCCTGGAAAACAGCGTCCACGACCATCGCGCCGACGAATTGATCGATCTGGCCGAGGAGATTTTCGCACTTTACGCCCGTCTGGAGAAAGAAGCGGCCGCAGCCGGGCAAAGCGATCTCAAGGGGCGGCTTTCCGAAAATCTGGAAATCCTAGCCGACTGGTGGGACCATTTCGCCACAACCGAGGTCAGCTCGGTCAACGGGTTTTCCGGCCGCCAGGCATGGGAATCTGCCGAACACGTGGCCGTGGCCCTGGGCGCGTGGAGCGAAGGCGGGACGGCCGCCGGAGACATCGCCTTCTGGCGTGGGCACGTCGGCAAGTTCACTTCGCCCAAGGCCTATGCGTTGGTAATAGAAGCCCTGCTAGGCCATGGCGACCCGGTAGCCTCGATGGCTCTGCTGATGCAGTGGCTCAGCCAAGCCGACCAGATTCCGTTGGCCGAAGGCGGCTACATCTTCCACGATATGGCCATGGGTTGGATGGAGGAACTCTGCGAATTGCCCGGCACGCGAAACGCACAAAAAAAAACCGCCGCGAAAGAAGAGAACAACACAGCCGCCAGTCCTGAAAACATCGTAGCGGGTGCCGGGGCGGATACCGAGGAAAATCGCGGGCTGTCGCTTGCGGAGCGATGGGCCTACGCCCACAAGTTCATGGACTACATAGAAGCCGGTGGCGAAGGTCTCAACGAAGTTCCACGCTTGGAGATCCTCAGTGCGGGGCCCACTGATTCGCAAGGCAACGATCTGGAAGGCGACCTGGAAGGCGACGAGGAAGATGCTGGGCTGTTTGGGGCGGCCTATGAAAACGTGGTTTATCGCGACAGCACGGACGACGGATTCGACGGCGAAATTTCTGACGGCGGCGGCCCCTCTTTCGGGTCGGAAGAGGACACGGATTTCGAGCTTCTGGAAGAGGCCGAGCGCATTTCCGAGCGGCTCGAATTTATCAGCATGTTGGCCCAACTCTGGAAACTAACAGCCGGGCTGGACCGCGAAGTATTCGATGCCGAGAAGTCCTTGGCCAATTCACCCGATTTGGCCGATTCTAATTCAAATCGCCGAGAACGACTGGACACATTGCAGGGCGGGGTCTCGCGGTTGGAAGACTTCCACAGAGATCTGCTGGTTTTGCTCGAGTCGGTCAACCGCTACCACATTGCTCCGCCGAGCACGCTGAGCGATTCGCTGGCCGAGTTCGACCGTCGGCAGGGCATAAAAAGCATGCTACTTGATCGCATTATCGACACCACGGTCGAGGTGGGCGACGCGCAAAGCTTCGTTATCTCTGTTAGCGGCTTGCCCTTGCCAGAGGATATCTCGCGGGAGTGGCTAGAGCCGGGCGGGAGGATCCTGCAAGCGGTTTTCAACGCCGACGTCGAGTCCATCAAAGACTTATGGCCCGAGTTCGTCGATATTTTGGAAGACGAAACGCTTCTGTATATGCCCATCTCCCGCGGCGGAAAGCCGGACTGCATTGTGGCCTCGCGGGCCCTGGGGCAGATTCTGCGCCGCCTGCTTGTGGCTTTGCCCAAATTGGGTATGCTGCTGGAAGCCTTCGAGCTGATCGCCACCATACAGATCATGGAGCGCGAGCATCCGGTGGGGCCGGGCGGAATTACCGAATTCGACCGCATGTTCGAGATCGGCTTCAAGGAGATTATCAACGCCATAGTTTCCGCCTCGAAAACAAAACGCAAGTCCCCGTCGGCAAAGACCCGCGCGACCAAAGCCGACATAGAGTTGGTCAACAGCCTCGAACAGGCGGCCGAGCCGCTGCTCTACCGCTGGCTGGGACACAGCCGCAATATCCGCCTCTCCGTGCTGGAAACCGTTAACTCGCCGCAGCATTGGGCTCCGTTCAAGCAGTTCATCGAAGAGTACGGCCACGATCTTTTCAGCCAAAGCTACATGGGTTACGGCAATCTACGCGCGATTCTGCACCAGGGAATCGGCGCGTATCTCGACTGGCTCTCCGAACTGCCCGACGCAGACGAGGAACACCGCCTGGTGGCCGATTTGGATGGACGCCTACCACGCGAAAAAGCCATACATTGGATGGGCATCATCATCGAGAGCGTGGTCGAAAATTACACCGCCTATATGGACTACAACAGCACCACGACCCAGTCGGATCGGGGCGAAATGCTCTATACACTGTTGGATTTCATGCGACTGACGACCAGCTACGACCGCGTCGCATGGAATCTGCGGCCGCTTTTCTCGGCGCACGAGACGCTCGTCGAACGTGGACGCGACGGGGCGGCCGGGCTGTGGCGCGAAGCGGTTGCCGAACGGACCGCGGAAATCGCCGACGAACATCTAGATCGCCTGACACAACTAATCAAACATCACGGAATGCAACTGCCCAGCGTCGCCGACCGTTTGAGCGAACGCTTTATCCGACCGCTGATCGTCGACCGCCTACGCTCGCTGGTCGCTCCCGCGGTCAAGGAACGATTGGCCGGCGGCAAAACACAGTCCTTCGACCTGCTCGAAGATGAAATCGGTAAACTAACAGCCGTGCCCTCCGGTGTCGGGTTCGAAATCCCCTCGTGGCTCGATGCACTTGAAGAAGAAGCCGCGCGGGTAAGCTCTGCCGGTCCCGAAGAAGACGATATACTGCACCCTTATCCGGCCTTGCCCGAAATCCGCCTTACGCTCAAAGCCGCCCAGCGACAGATTCGCGATTGGGATGGAGGGTATGAGTGAGTAGAGGGGAGAGGACAGAAAATGTCGAATTAGGAAGCTCGAATGAAGAATGAATGACGAATGTCTGAAGTCTGAAACACTAACCCGAAGCGCAAGCGAAGGGAGAAATAAGGTTCATCTGAAATTAGCGTACTTCCTTGTGGGAATTTGTGCGCACGCGAAATCCCGATGAACCAGAAATAACGGTAAACGTCGCGTCTCCCTTCGCTTGCGCTTCGGGTTAGTGTTGCCGGAAAATGAAATATCAGTGCCATTTACGTCTAATAACGCCATGACCATTCTCGCCCAGTTCGATGCTTCGTCAATTACATTATTCCTGGGCTTGGCCATCATCACGGCCGTAATGCTACGGCTGACATATCGCCGTCTGGGGCGGCGGCCGAAGAACCAGCCGCTTATCGCAAAGGCCCCTCGCCACACTCCCTACGAACGAGCGGCCGGCGCGATTCCACCCCCGGAAAAGGGCCGCTGGGAAGGCGAAATGTGTGAGATCGCACGGGAAACGTCCGCGCGACTGGATAGCAAAATGGTGGCACTTGCCGAACTCATCCGCCAAGCAGACGAGGCCGCCGCCAGACTCGAAGCGGCAAATCGAGCAGCAGCCGAACTCTCGGAAAAAAAGAGCAAGTAGCATAATTCGCCGATTTTGGGGGGGCTATCAGGCTAGCAATTTGCGGGAAAACCGCAATCTATCATGCTGAAGAACAGCAAGCAGAGGGCTAAAAACCGTCTATCGCTCCGCAATTCCACATCTCTTGTGGTTTTCGCCACACGCTCGCGTTAGAATGAAACCATTGAGAGGCGTTTCGAGCACAAATCGTTCTAAATCATGTTTTTTGAATCTGGACAGGAATTTTAACATGACTTTTCGCACTGTGGCCCTTTGTGTGTTTTGCATGGCAATCGTTTTTTCGAGCCTTTCCGTGACATGCGGAGAGGAAAGCGAAGCGATTAGCCCCAAGGACGGCGTCATCACGTTTTTCGAAGGCGATAAATTAGAGGGGCTCTATACCTGGCTCGAGCATTCGAAATACGAAGATCCCAATAAGGTACTTTCCGTAAAAGACGGCGTAGTGCATTTTACAGGAGACGCAAACGGCTATATTTGCACAAAGAAGACCTACAAAGATTATCACCTCGTACTCGACTATCGTTGGGGAGACAAAACCTTTGGAAGCCGCAAGACCATGGCCAAGGATTCGGGCATATTCTTCCACTGCGGCCCACACGACGGCACATACCAAGGGCAATTTCCATCATCCTTCGAAGCCCAGATCATCGAAGGCGGCACCGGCGATTTAGAATTGATACCCGGTCACCGCCCCGATGGCAGCCGCATCACATTTTCGCTCAGTTGCGAGCTTTCCGAAAAACTTGACTACGCGAGCAAGCCGCTTTGGAAAAAGGGCGGACGGCGAGTACATCTTAGCGAGCGGGACACTTGGCGGATCAGTTGGTTCGGCCACGATCCCGATTGGAAAAACGTGCTCGGCTACAAGGCCAAGAACGATCTGGCCAGTCCCGGAAAAGAATGGACCCATCTGGATCTAATCT
>CAZISU010000232.1:0-7790 GCA_964541935.1 uncultured Planctomycetaceae bacterium
TGCTCGGTGATCTCCTCGCGGCGGCGTTTGGCCTCGTGCTCGTCGATAATGCCCGCGTTGAGGTCGGCGTCGATGGCCATCTGTTTTCCCGGCATGCCGTCCAAGGCAAAACGGGCCGCCACCTCGGAAATTCGCGTGGCACCTTTGGTAATTACGATAAACTGGATAAGAACAACGATCGTAAATATGATCAGGCCCACGACGATATTATTGCCGGCCACGAACTCGCCAAAACTCTTTACCACGCCGCCTGCCGCCAAATCGCCGTCGATCTGGGCACGGGTGAGAATTAGCCGCGTGGTTGCTACATTCAGAACCAGCCGGGCCAGTGTGGTTGCCAAGAGTAGCGAGGGGAAGATGTTGAATTCGAGCGGAGTTTTGACGTAAATCGTTGTCAAGACGATAATTACGGCAACCGTGATGTTACCTGCCAAAAGCAGATTCATCAGCGGGGTCGGCAGCCGGACCATGATTACCAATATGCTGGCAACAATGCCAATTGGTAATACAAGATCCTGTAGGGCCCAGTTCGATTTGGCGCCAGGGGCGACAACGGTAGCCATCCAACACTCCGGGTGGGATACGCGTTAAAATAGGAAAGGTTTATCGGCAGAAAAGAAGAGGCGGAACAGTAACCAATTCGCCCGCGAGTGTCCAGAGCGGTTTGGCGGCATAAAAACGGGCGAGTGTAAATCGCACACAACAGGTAGCCCCGATAGCTTGCAGACCGGTTTGGGGAGACTTACGAGATCGTGCAAAGCTTTTAGCGGATTATGCAATTGTATTGCATGGTTTCGGCCTTTAGACTGAAGTTGCGGTTGAGTGGATCGGCCCGCCGCGATGATTATCAGTCTGCTTTTGAGAATGCCATGTCAATACTACGTAGAACCCCCTTGCTCGGACTGTGCCCTATCGGCAAGTTCGTCTTCTCGCATAAAGACGCCATGCGACAGAAGACGCTGCTGGTCGAGCAACTCCAGCGGCTTGGAGTCAGCTACGTCGATATCGAAGAGGTTGTCCCCGACGGTCTGGTCCGCGATCAGAGTCATGTGGGCGCGGTGGTCGAGCATTTTCGTCGCCAGGGCATCGACGCCTTGTTTATCCCGCATTGCAATTTCGGCACCGAGGGCGCGGCAGCCCTGATAGCCAAGCAGTGCGGCGTGCCGACCTTGCTGTGGGCGCCGCGCGACGAGGCGCCTCTGCCAGATGGCAGTCGGCTACGAGATTCGCTTTGTGGCACGCTGGCCACGAGCGGCGTTTTGCGGACGTTGCGCGTGCCGTTTAGCTACATATCCACCTGTCGAGTAGACGAGCCGGAGTTTGCCGAGGGATTCGACCGTTTCATGCGGGCAGCCCGCGTGGTCAAGTCGTTAAAGACGATGCGAATCGGTCAGATTGGCCAGCGGATCGATTTTTTCTGGTCGACGATTATTGACGAGGCCGACCTCTTGCAGCGTTTTGGCGTACAGGTATTGCCCATCGACATGGTGGAGCTGCTGGCCAAAATCCGCCGACGGACCGAGCAAAATCGCGACGCATATATCGAGGAACTACACGGTTTCGAGCAGTGGATCGACTTCAACCACTTCAGCGGTGAAGATCAGATTTTATACAATTTTGCCTTCCGCGACATCGCGCTGGAACTGGCCGAACAGTACGACCTCGACGGGTTCTGCCTGCAGGGTTTCAATTCCGTGCCGGAAGAGATGGGCGCGTTTCTGGCGTTCGGGTGCAGCTTGATCGCCGACAAAGGGTATCCCGTCGCGCCGGAGTCCGATCTGTTGGGCGCCGTGAGTTCGATAATGCTCGAAGCCGCGCGGGCGAGCGACTCGCCGTCGTTTCTGCCGGACATCACAATTCGGCATCCGGACAACCCCAACGCGATGCTGCTTTGGCACGGCGACGCGCCCTTGTCGCTGCGGGCGTCCGACGCGCACGTTAAGGTCGATTTGCCCTGGATTCTCAAGAGTTTGCCCACCGGCCTGGTTCACTTCAAGCTCAAGGACGGGCCGTTGACGGTCGCCCGTTTTGCGGGCAGCTCGGGCGAGTATCGCTTCGGCTGCGGCGAAGGCCGCTCGGTCGAAGGGCCGTATACCCAGGAGTTTTATACCTGGTGCGAGGTCGACGACTGGCCCACCTGGGAGCGGCAGTTGATCGAGGGGCCCTACATCCACCACTGCTCCTGCGTACATGAACACTGCGCGGATGTTTTCGAAGAGGCGGCGCGATTCTTGCCGGACTTGAAAGTAGAGCGGTTCGGTTTGGCGAAGCAACAACTCCAGGCGGCCGGAACAATCGAACGGGCGGTTGAACGAACAAGTTCGCCCGCGGCTGTCGCGTCGACGGTCGATCCGGGCTCGAAGCCAAACAAGGGCGAGCACACATTGGCGGGCCCGCACCGGTCGAAAGCAGGTGGTTACGATATCGTGCAATAGTTTTGTCGTTTCCTGCAATAGAATTACTTTGTGAAAAACATAAAAATGGTTACAGTAAATGGGTCGGCTCCAGAAAGTCGGCCCCACAAGATCTGCCCCGAGAAACAGAGCAGAGGCAATGCGTTTTTCGCGGAAATCCTTCGACTTCCACGGTTACTTCACCTTTTGTAGTAGAGGATCAATTAGAATGAATGGACAACGAGCGTTTTTGTCTCTGGCATTGATGATGTGTATGGTCGGCGTGGCTTCGGCCGGCGTTTACCAAGACACGGTTAGCGCCACGAACCCGGTTATCTATTGGGACTTTCAGGGCGGCAGTCTCTACGATTTGGCACCCGCCGGCGGCAACAACACGGCCACCCTGGGCGCGGCCTCCACGACCGGCGTGGCTGGACCCGGAAGCGCGTTTGCCGGCCTCGACGCCACAAACGATGGCTTAGGACACCTGGCGAAAACAAATGTGGCCGCTTACTATAACACCGACATCGATCTGCCGACATCGTCTTATAGCATGATGACTTGGTTCAATTCGTCTAACATTTATAACCAACAGACCCTCAACTATCTTATGACTCGCGGGCTCGGTACCACAGCGAATCGCGACTCGATCACGATCGGTGGCAACTATTCCGCTAACATGGGCGCTCTTGGGAAAATCAACTTCTGGGACGGTGTCAGCAGTGGTACCGAGTTTGTCACGGGCCCGACCTCTCTGTCGCCCGGCACATGGTACAACTTGGTTATGGTTCGCGACGCTGACGAGGTCACGGTTTACCTTAACGGCCAGGAAGAAATCTCGATTGTTAAACCTTGGCAAGGCGGAGATGGCAACACGCTAGTCTTCGGCGGCCGTGTCGATTCGCTCGAGAAATCCTTTGAACTTTCGCACTATGGCGCGATGGACGAAATGGCCGTTTGGGACCGGGTCTTGACAGCCACTGAGGTCGCCAGCTTCTACGCTTTGGCCCCGATCGTGATCCCCGACCCTAGTGTCGACTACCGCGGCTACATTGCGGCCCACGCCCCCGACGCCTACTGGCGTTTCAACGAAACGGCCGGCAGCTCGATAGCCGTCGACAGCACCGGCACCGGTCGCGACATGACACTCCTCGGCGGAACGCTGGGAGTACCTGGCGCGCAATACGCCGGACTGGAAGTCTCCAACACGGCCATTAGCCTCAACGGCACGCGGGCCGGAGAAGTTGCCGACGTAGTGGGCGGCGCCAGCGGTTACACGCGAAACTTCACGGCCGAAATGTGGTTCAAACGCGGTTCGCTCGAATCGGGCTCGCAGTGGCTCTTGTACCGCAACGGCTACGAAGACGGCAGCCCCGATGTGGGCGACTTCATGGGCCTGACCTTTGACGAAGAGACCGGCGAAGTCAACGTCGCTGTCGGCAACGGCTTTACAACCGGCGACGACGATTGGATGCAAGGCGAAACCGACATTGTCGAAGGAGAGTGGTATCACCTGGCCATCAGCAACGAGGCCAACAGTGTCAAAGTCTACATCACCGGCCAACTAGACGGCACCGGTTTCATCCGTGCCCGAAGCGGCTACATGCTGGCCGGAGGTGACTGGACCATCGGCGGCCGTGGCGGCACCGACAACGAGGCCTTCGTCGGTACGATCGACGAGTTGGCCATTCATCGCGGTATCAAAGATGCCGAATTTTTCGAAGAGCGTTTCTCCGCCGTACCAGAGCCGGGCACACTCGGGCTGCTGTTCGGCCTGGGCGCAATTTTAATCTACCGACGCACCCGACGCGGTTAAGCCGCGGCTATCCACCTTTTTTTCAGTAAAGGATTAATTAACATGTATAGACTCCAAGCAGTTCTATCGATGGTGCTAATGACGTGCATGGTCGCCGTGGCTTCGGCCGGCGTCTACCAGGACACGATCACAGCCACGAACCCGGTCATCTACTGGGACTTTCAAGGCGGCAGCCTCGACGATTTGGCTCCCGCCAGCGGCAACAACATGGCCACCCTGGGCGTGGACACCTCGACCGGCATGTCGGGGCCCGGAAGCACGTTTATCGGTCTCGACGCCACAAACGAGGGCTTGAGCCACTATGTCAACACGGGAGCGGCCGCCTATTTTGTCGACGGTTTGAACACCACCGCCAACGTGCCGAACACGGCCTACAGTATGATGACCTGGTTCAATTCGTCGAACATCTATAACCACCAGGCCCTCAACTATATCATGGGCCGAGGAAATGTTAGCGAGCCGACCGTCCCCACCGCGGTAACCCGCGACTCAATCACTATCGGCGGATCTTATAACAGCGAGGCTTTAGGGAAACTCAGCTTTTGGGATGGTGTCAGCCCTGGCAGCTCTTTTGCCACGGGCACGACGACGCTGTCGCCCGGCACCTGGTACAACTTGGTTATGGTTCGCGACGCGGACCAGGTCACGGTTTATCTCAACGGACAGCAAGAGGTTTCCACCACTAGCGCCTGGCAGGGCGGCTACGGCGACCTGTTCGTCTTCGGCGGTCGGGCCGATTCGATCTCAAAAGCCACTATGGCCATTTCGCACTACGGTGCGATGGACGAAATGGCCGTTTGGGATCGGGCCCTCACAGCCGGCGAAGTTGCCGGATTCTACGAATTGGCACCGGTCGTAATACCCGACCCCGACGTAGACTACCCCGGCTACGTTACGGCCCACGCACCCGAGGCCTACTGGCGTTTCAATGAAGCGGCTGCCACCCCGGCGGCCGTCGATGCAAGCGGCAACGGCCGCGACTTGACGCTCCTTGGCGGAACCCTCGGCGCGGCCGGCGCGACCGATTCGCAACACGCCGGACTGGAAGCCTCCAGCACGGCCATTACCCTCAACGGCACACGGGCCGGAGAGGTCTCCGACGTGCTAGGCGGTGCCAGCGGTTACATGCGCAACTTCACGGCCGAAATGTGGTTCAAACGCGGCGCGCTCGAATCGGGCGCGCAGTGGCTCTTGTACCGCAACGGTTACGAGATCGATGGGGCCAGCCCTGATGTCGGCGATTTCATGGGCTTGGCCCTCGACGAAGAGACCGGCGAGGTTAACATCGCTGTCGGCAACGGCATTTTGTACGATGTAGATCCCGAAGGCGGCGATCCCATCCCTTCCGACGGCAACGATTGGTTCCAAGGCGAAACCGACATTGTCGAAGGGCAGTGGTATCATCTGGCCATCAGCAACGAGGCCAACGCCGTTAAAGTGTACCTTGACGGTCAACTCGAAGGCACGGATTTCATCCGCGCTCGAGGCGGCTACATGCTGGCCGGCGGCGATTGGACCATCGGCGGACGTGGCGGCACCGACAACGAGGCCTTTGTGGGCACAATCGACGAGCTGGCCATTTATCGCGGTATCAAAGACGCCGAATTTTTCCTAGAGCGTTTCCCCACGGCCGTGCTTCTGGCCGGCGACGCCAATGGCGACGGCATTGTCGACGACGAGGACGCCGCGATCCTGGCTTCCAACTGGATGGGAACCGACAAGGGTTGGGGCGAAGGCGACTTTAACGGCGACGGAGTTGTGAACGACATCGACGCCACGCTTTTGGCAACCAATTGGCAAACGGCAGCCCCGCCCAGCGCCGTGCCGGAACCCGGCACACTGGTGCTGCTGCTTGGTTTGGGAGCTGTTTTCCTTTGCCGCCGCACGCGTAGAGGTTAAGTCGCGGAGTTTGTGAAGAATTTTCACCCGAATTATAGCCATGTTAGCCGAGCCGCTCGCGGCCGAAGTGTTGCCTCTTGATCTTGCGACACGTCGAACGCGAGCAAGCTCGACGGCTAACAATCGCCCAGGTTTTTTCTCGTTCTTAGGAGTAGAAGTTATGGCCAAACAATCCAACAAAGGATTCACCCTGGTGGAACTCCTGGTCGTGATTGCGATTATCGGCATCCTCATCTCTCTGCTTTTGCCCGCTGTGCAAGCCGCCCGCGAAGCCGCGCGACGCATGCAGTGTACCAACAACGCCCGCCAGATCGCCCTGGCTGTGCATATGTATCTCGACTCGCAAAAGCAGTTTCCGCCGGGCTACGGCTTTGCGCCGGCATCCTACACGCCCGGCGCCGGCAATGCGTTCAAAGAGGAATGGCCCTGGACGGCCAGACTCTATACCTATGTGGATAACGATGTCTTGGCCAACGGCATCGACTGGGATTTCGCCGTGGGTAATTCACGCGGTCCCTATCCGCCTTTCCACCTGGAAATTGTTTCGGCCCAAATCCCCACCTTCCTTTGCCCAACCGACCCGGGCGCACAGACGGCTTTTAATGAAGGCCAGCAGTGTTACGTTCCTCACGGCTCGAACAATCCGGTCGAGGGCGTTTTTGGTCGAATTTCCTATGCGGGCAACTTCGGCATCGGAGCCATGGAGCATTGGAAGCACCAGGCCGGTGTTTTCGGGCTGAACTCGACCACATCGATGGGCGACATTTCCGACGGCACGGCCCACACGCTCTTGACCGCGGAGTTGATCGTCGGCGGCCCGTGCAGTATCCGCGGCGTTCATTCCTACGACGAGGGCCCGGTCTTCATGGCCGACTACACGCCCAACGACCGCACGCCCGACGATACCCGCTGGTGTGACAAGACCGATGGCGTATCCAGTGACGCGCCTTGTAAACCCAGCGACGACAACACCAACAACGGCACGCTGGGCTCCTTTTTTAACATGGTCCGCCACACCTCACGAAGCCATCATCCCGGCGGAGTCAACGCGGGTTTGTGCGACGGCAGTGTGCGATTCGTTTCCGAAGATATCGACCTCGTAACCTGGCAGGCCATGAGCACGCCGGCCGGGGGCGAGGTGGTTGAGTTGGAGTAGTTTATGGTTGGTACTTCCGCATACATGACATCAAAACCCCAATACGTTTTGCTCTCCCTGGCAATCATGGCGAACATTTTCGCCCTAAGTACTTCGGCCCAGGCTGCGACCATCTCGCCGAACGACTTCCAGGGTACCGACGCCCAGCGAATCAACCAGGCGATCCAGGCTGGGGCCGAGCAGGGCCTAACGGTCGTCATTCCGCGGTTCAATGAGAAGGCGGGCGGGACGACCGAACTCTGGTCACTCGACGAGGCGATCCTCGTGCAAGAGAACACGGTCCTGGAGCTGAACAACTGCCACATCAAGCTCTCCGATCAAAGCCGCGACAATTTCATCCGCAGCGCCAACTGCGGGCTCGGCATCACCGACATCGAACCGATCAGCAACGTCCATATCCGTGGTGTCGGAGACGTGCTGCTAGAAGGCGCCGACCGTCCTCGTTCGACCGGTGACAGTGCCAAAACGCTGGGGGTACGTACCTTCGGAACCGATGCGGGCGTCGCGGGAGAAAGTCAAACGGGCG
>CAZISU010000233.1:0-7788 GCA_964541935.1 uncultured Planctomycetaceae bacterium
ACTCGCTGTGAGACTTCCTTCAAGTCGTCCGCTTCCCAGTCCAGCACCTTACGAGTGAACTCGGGCAAGTCACGGATCTCAGGGATGATTTCATCCGACTCGTCGCGCGGCAGACAGTTCAGGAAGCTGGCGTGCTGGCCCATAATGTTCTTATTGACGTAACACTGTGCCTCCAACATCGCCGGCACAGACACAACAAGCCCCACCGGCTGGACATAGCCAAGCCATTCAAGATGGGCGTATTCTTCGGGTGATTTTGCCATAGTACTCCTACCCCGTCACCGGCCAGAGATATACTAAACCAACAGGCTCAACTCGCCGAGCTTTGACCTTGTAGAGGTCTTCGATCCGAGCGGGCTCCGTCTTCAACTCGTCGCGGATTTCTTCCGAACGCTTGGCCCAGTAACGTTTATTTGCGTCCAGTTGCAGCAGTTCGTCTTCGGCCTCTCCGAAGTTGAAACGCATTTGCTGCGGATCCAACTTGGAAATGCGTTTCTCGGTGCTGGCGATGTGCTTCTGTTGAGTCTGAAGGATTTCACGCATAGCCTTGGCTTCGGCCGCCCCGCGAGCCGCCAGTTTCTTCTCGGCATCGGCAGCATATTCCTCGCCCCGCGTTTCTAGGTGTGGCAACAATTGCCGGATGTCGCCCACCGCGGCCTGTTTGAGCTGTTCTATGACCTCGGGCGTGAGCTTGATGCCTTGGGCCTTCAATAGCGAATCGTCTAAAAGGGAAAGCGTTTTTGCTTCAGTGTCCCTAGCGTAGGGCGACAACGAACCCTTGCGGATATCCGGGGCCGACCAGCGTGCCGTGACCGGGATCAGTTCTTCGTGGAGTCGTGCCGCGCCGGCACCGTAAAGGCAGAGGCGTCCCAGCAGCACAACTCGGGGAATCGAGTCGGTTGCCTGCGCGAAACATGCCCGCGACAAGTCGTGAAGAACGAAACCTTGAGCCGTAAATCGTCCAAGCAGCCGCTGGACGACTCGTTGTTCCAGATGAAGATGCACGACGTCGTCGCCGACTATGCCGGTGTCTTCAAAGACGATGGGACGGATCGGTGACGACCGTCGCCACTCCCATAGTTTCTGGTCCCGTTTGCGGGGAACCCGCAGTGTGTCCATCGTCTCTGCCCACGTTGGGTCGGCCCCGGGGCGTTCGTCAATCGCGGGAAATTCGAAACACCGGAGGCCGTCTTCCCCATCAACCGACTCCAACTGTTCCACTCCCAGCAACTGCAACGAACAGGAGATAGCAGCTTGGAAGTGCGTGTCGCTGAGGCCGATGCTTTTGCGAGAATTCTCCAACAGTGTCCTGAGCTTGTCGATCTGCTCACGCAGCACATGCTGCCGCTGCCGCGCAGATTCCAGTTCGTCTTGAATTACGGCTTTCTGGTTCTCGTCGAGATCCGCCGATTCGATTTCTTTTTCGAGCGTGTCAATTTTGTTATGCTTGATACCTTTGCTGAGTGTTTTGACCAATCGCGCATCGATCACCTGAGACAAACTACCTAGTTCCTTGAGGATCGTTTTGGTTTTTCTTACCAATGTAATGATAATGCGATCTTCGGGACGCTGTTTGTAGACGAAGTAATGACAGAAGACTTCCGGCTGTGGTTGCAGCTTGCGGTCGATTCGCCCATTTCGCTGTTCCATGCGACTGGGATTCCACGGCACGTCGTAATGGAACAAGTTGTGACAGTGGGCCTGAAGGTTGAGTCCTTCGCGGGCCGCGTCGGTGGCGATGAGAATACGAAGCGGATGTTTGCGCGGGTCGGTGTTGAAAGCCTGCTTGATTTCCTCACGTTTTGGTGGCGGTGTGGGACCGTGGAAAATCTGGATTCGACGCTCGGCCTGTTCGCTGCCGGCGATCGCCACATCCAGTCGGTCAACCAGGTAACGCTTGGTGTCGTCGTATTCGGTGAAGATCAGGACTCGGATGTCGTTCCACTTAGCACCGGGTTTGCCCAGGTCTGGGCACATTTTGTCGCGAATCCACTCGATCAGCTTCTCGGTGCGGGCATCAGTCTTGCCGCGAGCCTGTTCGGCGACCTCCGTCATTTCATCGAGCAACTCCTGCTCGCGGGCAAAAAGCTCTTTGGAGGAAAGGTCTTCCAGCGGCCCCAATGTCGCTGCCGATGCGGCTTCGAACTGTGCGTCTTCTTCGGCTTGGAGCTGGTCTTCTTCAAGAGTAGCTCGATCATCGTCATTGTCGACGGAACCTGACAGCAGATCGAGCGATTGCGGAGTGTCGTCCTCGGCAAACGATTCCTCCTGAAATTTCTTCCACTGTCGCTTCACCGTTTTGCGATGCACCCTGAGGGTCCGTGCAAACGCTTCAGTAGAGGATAGCAGACGCTGCTGCAAACCGATGACTAACAGACCAGACGCCGCCTGCTTACGCTTTGTTTCACCTTTGAGCCGTTCCTCGCGAGCCTGGCGATATTCATCCAGCAAACGTGACAGCCGCAGTTCCGGCGCATCGGCCGGTAGCCCGTCAATGCTGACCTGCACTACTTTGCGTTTTGGAAAACCGCCCTGAAGTTCCCGGATGTCTTCTTTGATCCGGCGGACAATAACCTCGTCGCGATGTTTGGCCGTGACGGGAACACCGCGACAAAAGCGTTGAGGATCGAGGATCTCAAGCAGGGCCGAGAAACTGTTCGAGTGGCCGTTGTGCGGTGTGGCGGAGAGGAAAAGACGGTGTTCGAAACGCGGAGCCAGATCGCGAACGGATCGCGTGATATGCGAGTCGATCGCATATTTCTGGCCGCTTGATGGCGCGGCATGGTGGGCTTCGTCGAGGATGAGCAACGAACCAGCACTAAACGTACCGAGATGATCGCGAAGCGGTCCGACGTAGGTCTCGTCGATCAGCAATCGGTGAGAGACCAGGAATCGCGTGTGCGTTCCCCACGGATTGACGCTGAACCCGCGCTCGCGGCGGACACGTTTCATGTATTCCTTGTCGAGGATCTCGAAAGTAAGTCCAAACCGTGCCTCCAGTTCTTCTTTCCACTGCAATAGCATCGAAGGCGGGCAGGAAACGAGTATTTGCTTCACCTTCTTGCGCAGCAGTAGCTCGCGGGCGATCAAGCCGGCCTCGATGGTTTTGCCGAGACCCACGTCATCGGCGATGAACAGATTGACCCGTGGCAACAGAAGAGCTTTGCGGAGCGGTTCGAGTTGATAGGCGTCGAGGCGGATGCCGGCGCGGAATGGCGACTGGAATAGTTTCGGGTCTGTTGATGTGACGCAGTTCCATTTCAGCGTGTTGAGGTAGGCTGCGAACAGCCGGGAATCGTCGAAGCCTTTCGACGCGACCGTTTCCCACGCTTCGCCCGTGAGCACTTGTGGATCGAGTTCCTTTTCCCAAAGGACTTCCAACGGCTGGCCCTGGTTGTCGTCGTCGACACACGATAGACGTACCAGCGTGCTGTCGGCCGAACGGCGAGACTTTACGACTTCCTCGACGAGCCAGGTGCGCTGCCGTACACGGGCAACTTGACCGGGTTCGATTGCTTCTGTGATCTGAGCCATTGTTCCTTCGCCCTCGAATGTGCTACTCCACTTTTTCCATCTTCGCGGTGGATCGTTCCACCTTGCGAAGCCTCCTCTCCAACCGAGTGATGGCCGTCAATTGTCGACTGGATGCGATCGCTGTGGATCTTCCTGGTGTTCCCCAGTTTTATGGCCATTGCATCAAATGCCCAGACGCCCTGCTTCTTGCTCAGGCCGGAGTATTAATCCAGACCGAGATCCCACCTAATTGACTGGCCAGCGCGCCAGGGAAGAACCACTATTCCACAACCTTACCAAACTGGTTAACCCCATGAAAGTGTTCCCCCCCGACAGAAAACTGGTTCTTCGAGGGAGTCTACGGGTTGGCTAACCTGGGTACGTTCGGATTTGGCGGTAGCTCGCCCAATTGCAGTATAGAGTCAAAGCACCATGTTTTATCGCCGACCAATTTGCCTTGGGTATTAAACAGCGGGGGCGCAAAAAGGTAGGCGTCCTTGAGTTCATCGACGATACCGCGACGGGAGAGTTTTTGGGAGCTGAATCAGGACTTCTGGGACGATACTGCGCTGAACTCTTGGAAGGCTAGCCGGCTGCGGCTGACTGCCAGGTGGTGGGCATCGCTCTAGATACCCCCCCCAGGTGGACAAGGATGCCCACACAGGCTCTTGGAGGTCTTATCGGTGCCCAGGGGGGCATTACCCACCACAGGCTCACAGAAGCCCTCTCAGGGGCTCGTATTGCGTTCTCTAGGCGGCGAACCGTCGTCTACGCCGCGGTCTTGCGTGTTACTTGGATTCGTGGTCATGTACCCACGCGTGAAGGCGGTCAAAGCCAAACACGTCGTGCTCATCGCTACAGAAAACACGAAGATCTCCATCCTGCGAAATGACGAAGGCTATTATCCCCGGGTGCGTCTTCGCGAGTCGGTAAGCGCTGCGGTGACGAGTTCCCATTTGCTCGACATTAGCTTCAGGCAGGAGCCCTCCGGTTTTCTTGTCGCGTAATGTTCTTGGCGTGGCCTGCAACTTCCCGTCGTCAATTCGGATCTCTCCGCCGAAGCCAACAACCTTTAGGCACCGGTCAACGACAACGCAGCCATCGACTGATGACAGGCCAGCCAAAATCCGCGCCTTGGTGAAGACAGCCGCTCGCCGCCAATTCCAATGGTGTAGTGCCTGCTCACGTTCGCCATCATCCTTCGATTGCCCGTAGTTGACGCAGTTAAGCCAGAACTCACGTATGTCATCGCCGAACTGCATTTGTGCTGGGTATTTGCAGCGAATGTCAAATTCCTCCGGGCTTCCTGTTGTTGGAAGTACTATGAACGCGCCACCGTGCCCCCTGTCGATGGCTGAGGCAAGAACACACGACCAGGCCTTGTGAATGAACTCTCCCAGCGCATGAAAGCCACCGAAGTACTTGCGTGATTCCTCGCCTTGGATCTGCGCGATGGAGTCAACCATCTGGGTGGCCAACGCGTTCCACAGTTCTTGAACCTGTGGCACGAGCCGATAGTCTACGACTTGTCGCATCCGCCCACCGTCCAGCATAATCGTGTAGTGACCCTCGCTAACCCTGATCCGCCCAGGCCCATCGACACGAAGGGTCAACGACGGTGGCCTCCCGACACCAACAATCTCCGGCCGGCCTATCTTGGTACTGAAACCCATGTCGCCAACGATCATGGATCCGGTGCAGTTAAGCGCTCCATCGCGTTCGGTAATGAACAGCGCGCTATCGGTTGCGGAGGCAACAGGGGCGATACGCCGCAGTGACTCAACGTCACTAATTGGGGTGTCGAAGCTTGCTGCCCACCAAATGCTTCCCTCGGGGGCGTTGGTGTTTATCATTCTGAACCGCGGATACCTGCCTTCCTCGGCGACAAGGCTGGTGAAGAAAGCCAATTTAATCAGCCGGCGAACTCCATCATCCGAAATGGGCGCGAACCATGCGCTACCACGCCCAGATCTCTCGGAGTTGCGAAGAGAGACGATGGCGTCCGACAGGTCATCTGGACCGCAGAATTCCGGCAAATCTGTGAAGCTGAGACCCAGGGTGAACGTATTGAGCGGCATCGTGTTGTCTCCCGCGTGTGATTCCTTGACGAGTAATGACCACCGCTCCATCCGCCGTCGTGCCCGAGAGCGGGCAACCCGCACGTGACTAGCCGGTGGCCTCAGATACCGTTCGGTTCCCGGAAGACACCGTTCCCCTCAATATAGCGGGGCTTTGCTGAGTGTCAAGAATACGTTCCTTTGATGACACCAATCGCCACAACTGTTTGGCAATACATAACTTAAGTGGCGTCGAATTCGTAAACTCATCTCGTAAATCAAAAACCCATCATCTCATAAAATCAGCGACGAATAAGACTGGCAGTGTGCCTCCAGCTAGAGCGTGACGAGTGTCAGGTGGGTGACACTTGTCGCTAGAAAAAAAATGGTCACACGAAGCCCTATCATTGCCTGATAGTGCGGCTGCACGCTCCCTCTGTGTCAAGCTAATTGAGACGCCGGCTTGTCGAAATAAATGTAGGGCGGACTGCTTACGCCGGCAAAGGCCTACGGTTGCCAACGAGATCAGTAGAATCAACCCGGTCAAAGATCTTGTAGAACACCACATTATTCAGTCTCCAAGTTCAGGTTGAATACGATGGGATCGACATTGAGCCAAGTGTTGATATAGCTGATATATACGCCGGGTTCCTGGGAGGCAACAAGCGAAAGCCGTCAACAATAACACTATGCTGCTTGGCTCGGGAACGGCCACAAATACATCTCCGCCGCCCGCCCACGTCATCTGCATCGGAGCCGACCGCGACGAGATTGAAATAGCCCCAGTGCCAGCAGGCCAAAGCACAAGGCGGCTGTCGAGGGTTCTGGGATGGCTTGTATGGCTTGTAGGGTCAGGTTGCCTGGCCCGTCAACGTTGTTGTAGACCAGGTTGAAGTCGATGCCGTTGTCGGTGAACCATGGATCGATAGTTACGGCACCAAAATCACCGTCTAGCCCGTCTTGCCAGGTTATAATCTCGAACTCTTCGCCCATAGCAGGTACATAGTCGCTCCATGGCAAGATCGACAGTTCCGGGGTGTTAACAAGCAAGATTGTGGCCGCGTCGTTGATCTGGTCGTGGTTATCTGTGCCCAAACCGGGCGTGGTTCCGCCCAGTTCGATCTCGATCGGGCCACCGAATCCTTGGTTCTCACCGTTACTGATCGCCGGACTGTTCCCAGGTGCAAATGTACCCAGCACCAAGGTATTGGTGAACGATCCCTTACCAGAGACGATCCAGTCGTCGGCAAAGACTATCCGTTCGTTGATGTCGGTACCATCGCCGATCACGTGGCCGTTGTTCTTAAAGTGACCGTTGATCGTGCCCCGGCCGATCAAGTTCTTGCCTTGCTCGACCAGGAAGTGTGAATGGGCATCACTCGTGTTGGCGTTGCCGGCGGTGAGCGTGCCGCCGCCGGCTCCATCGCCGAGTTGTGTTAGCGCTCCCAGCACCGCCTCGTTGCGGTCGTTGATGATGACCTCGCTTGTACCCGTGTACAATTCCCCATCGCTGGTGAAACCGGTATAAGAATTGGCGTCACCGACGGTGAGCGTGCCAGTGGCGACAATGGTCGAACCGTATCCGGCAGCGATTTTAGCCTCGACGCTGCCTGTTCCGACGATATTATCGCCTATTCCCAAGGTCACCCCGTTAGCCGCAGAAAGCGTACCGCCTCCGAGTGATGTTAGCGGTCCGAGAGTGGCAAATCCTTTTGAGTTAAGAACCAACCGTCCCGTGGGGACAGCTACTTCAAGTGTGCCATTGGTGCTGAAGCCGGCGTAGCTCTCGGCATTTCCGACTTCCAAAGTACCGCCCCTTACGGTAATGGCCATGCCGTCTACATACAGGCTGTTGCCCGTTATAATCAACTCGCCGCTTCCGGTCTTTATCAGGTGGCCGCTGCCGCTAATATCACCGGAATATGTCGTACTGGGCGATTTATCCGCTCCTACCGTGAGAGTATTGCCACCCAGGTCGATGGGAGCATCGCCGCTCATGGATCCAACGTCGAGGTTGAAGGCGGCCATGCCGAGACTGCCAGGGGCGTTCAAGTGCATCCGTCCCGCAACGGTTGTTTGATCGTCGAGAGTAAACACCTGGGAACTGCTGATAGTGCCATAATCTTGAGGCGTATAAATGTCCAAGCCCCCACAATTAACGTTAAAAATAACTTTCTTCACAGGCTTGATATCCGACAACAAGCAGGATATCGGGCTT
>CAZISU010000234.1:0-1390 GCA_964541935.1 uncultured Planctomycetaceae bacterium
CAAGTCATGGAGCGAAGCAGTGAGGTGTTCATCGCGTGGCGAAAGCTCTACAGGCGTTAGAATAGGTCTATCTTGTCATATATAACCGCGTCGGCGGGGAAATGCAAGAATCGTGGCGAATTGCGGGGCAAAGTAATCGCCACTCCTTGCAGGTTTGACGGAAAAAGCCAAGATTGCTGACGGAAAAGGCCATTGACCGAGATGGCCTATATGGTGTCTAATGTTAGCATTAGAAGTATCATAATCTGCATGCCACGGGTGCAAGTTGCCCGCTGGTCTTTTCGCGGGAACCTAGTCGAAGGCAATAGGCAAATCGCGTCGCATGTTTCGCTTCAGGCGTTCGGGCGACGTGGTCCAAGAGTTTTTCACACAAGAGACGGTTCGTCTCGGTGGATCTGTTTTAGCCCACTAAAACAAGGAGCTCGATTATGCTTGCCCTTTTCTCAGACAAGAATGTCTTCTCAACCCGAGAGTTCGCTTCTCTCAAAAAGCCCGCTTTGTTTAAAAAGCCCACTTTGCTCAAAAGGCACGCTTTTACACTTGTCGAATTGTTGGTGGTGATTGCTATCATCGGCATCCTCATCGCCTTGCTTTTGCCGGCCGTGCAGGCGGCCCGTGAGGCCGCGCGACGGTCGCAGTGCATGAACAACTTTCGGCAGATCGGCGTGGCCTTGCACAACTACAACTCCGCTTTGGGACAGTTCCCGCCCTCGGGGCTGGGCTACGGGTGGTGCAAGTATCCGCAATACAACACCTCGACCGTACAGAACCTTAACGGGCTGGTGTTGTTGCTGCCTTATCTGGGCGAGCAGCCGCTCTACGATAAATACGACATGAACGCCTCGGGCTCGGCCATTATTACGGGCCCAATTGCCAACACCACCGCCGGCGGGCCCTTGGCCGGCGACCCGGTTACCAGCGGGAACGCCGAGATCGTTGCCCGGCAACTGTCGATTTTCACCTGTACAAGCGATACTGGCAGGCCGTTTTTGGGCGACAACCAATATTACGGCATCCGCGCCAACAGCGGATTTCTGGGTGCCAAAACCAACTACGATTTTTCGGTCGACGGCAGTATGTCGACGGGCTACGAGTGCCAGGGCTGGTCGCGGCAACCGCAGGACGTGCGACGTATGTTCGGCGAAAACAGCAACACGCGCGTCCGCGACATCAGCGACGGCACGGCCCATACGTTCGCCATGTCCGAGACGTTGTTCGAGATATTCAACGGCGAGTGCGCTCCCTGGGGATATCGCGGCTGGGTCCAGGTGGGCGTCGACGTGAGTTACAGCGGCATCAACACTTGGGATTCCTACTGGACGTTGCTGCACAACACGACCCGCTTCGGACAGTTGGGCACCTGGGCTTCGGCCGGCAGCATGCACCCCGG
>CAZISU010000234.1:1400-7786 GCA_964541935.1 uncultured Planctomycetaceae bacterium
TGTGTTGATGGCCGATGGCTCGGCACAATTTATCGTGGAGACCACCGACACGCTCGTCCTCGAACAGCTTTCCACCATGGCCGGTGGAGAGGTTGTGGATATTCACTAGGAGAAAGTTCCATGCGTAAACACCCCCGTGCAATTGTGCTCTTGTTGCTGGCGGCCACTTTGGTTTGCGGATGCGGCAAGGATCCTAACTTGCCCGACTTGTACGCGACCAGCGGAACCGTAACCTTGGACGGGCAGGCGTTGGACGACGCCGTGGTTTTGTTTCGCCCCACGGGCAACACCCGCGGAACCGAATCCTACGGCCGCACCGACGCCCAAGGCCGCTACACGCTAACCTCGCGTCACCTGGGCGAAGGCACGCCCGCCGGAGAGTATCGCGTCACCATCGGCAAGCTAGCCATGCCCGACGGCTCGACCCCGCCCAGCGGCGAAGACTTCGATCCCATGACCATGCCGACCAAACAACTTCTGCCCGCCTACTACAGCCATCCCGCCTCGACCCAGCTTACGGCCACCGTGCCCGAAGGCGGCGGGGAGGTAGATTTCGAGTTGAGCTTGAAGGGGAAGCGGTGAGGTTTGATGTGTTTAGACACCACCCGTGCAATATAGAGTGCAACGCGTGGCGCTTGAGGGTACGCCGGTATTGCAGAAAATGAAACGGCTATCCGAATTCCGCAGACTACGAGAGCCCGGCGATCTGCTGAATCAGGGTGACAATCGAACTGCGTTGCTGGTTTAAGATGGCCAGTCCGGCCAGGGCGTTGTTGCCCAGATCCAGGTTCCTTGCCAAGAGGACTTCTTCTTCCTCTTGGTTATAGCCGTCGGTCTGGTCGATGCTATCTTGCAGATCATCTTCCATGTCGGAGAGCAGGGACGAGGCCGAGCTGATCTGGGCGTTGTAAAAACCTTCGACGCGTCCACCTGCCCGATCTACATCGGACATGGCCTCGTCGACGATCCGCAGCGCGATTGCGGTCTTGTCGTCCAGGCCGGAATAATCTCCGCCGGAATATAGCTGGTCGAGCGTACCGCTTACGCCGCCGAGGAACTCGGGCGCCAGGCTGCTGAAGGAAAGGGTGGAACGCCGGGAAGTGTCGGTGGAAAGGGCGAATGTGAGAGCATCGCCCTCGATGGTCATGGGATTAAAGTTGCCGCTGAAATCGGACGCGAATTCTATGCTGAAGCGATACAGGGCGTTGTCGACCGTAACGCGGTTGCCTTTAACGGCGTTGTCGCCTTCGGTTGCCGCCGTGCCTTGCGAACTGGTCTCGCCATCGACCGTATCGAAGCTGCCGGCGGTGACGTTGATCGACACCGTGGCGGCGGTGCCGGTAATGGTGCTGGTGAGGACCAGATCGTTATCGTCGACGGTTGCGGCCACGCCGGTGAGGTCGCTTTGGACGTTAATCTCCGCGGCCAGCTCGTCTAGCGATTTGGTCGTCAGGGCGGAATATGTTTGCGTGCCGATGTGGCCGGTCAGTTCGAACGTTCCATTGACGGCGAAGTTTGCTCCCTTTTCACGATGCCGCAGTTCGGCCGCCTCGGGCGCGGTGGAACCCGAGTAGGTGACGCCATTAACTACCGCCTCGACGTCCGACCCGTTGGCGGTGCCGTCGCCGTTACCGCCACCGGTGGCAAACGTGCCGGAAGTTACCGTGAGCGAGATTTCGGCATCGTAACCGTAGTCGACCGAAGCGAAGGTAATCACCTCGTTGGCACCCTGGGTGGCAACGCTGGCCGTAATACCCGTATCGTGACTGACATCGTTAAAGCTCTGTGCAACTTCGTCGATGGTATCGGTGGTTTCCACGGTCACGGCCGCGCTGCCGCGGCTGCCGGTAATCGAGACCGTGGCGTCGTGGGTGGGATTGCTACCGCTGCCGGTGTAGCTAAGCTGGGCTTGGGTGGCCGCGCGGGTGACACGGCCCGAAACCGCCGGCGCCGTGCCATACTGGACCGAAGTGCCACGCGCAACACCGTCGGAACCGGTGCCTTCGACATCGAAGGTTCCCGCATCGACCGTAACGCGAACGCGAGATCCGGCACCCGTGGCCGTACTGGCAAGCGTGAGTGTGTTGTCATCGACGCTAGCGGCCACGCCGGTTGTCGACGTTTGCAGGTTTATCAGACCGGCAAGTTCCTCGAGCGTGTCATCGGTGGTTACCGAGATAGCGGTGCTGGTGCCATCGGCGCCGCTGATTCTGATCGTGGCGGCGGCGTCTACATATCGCGAATCGCCGGTGTAGGTGGCCTGGGCGGGCGTGGCAGCCACGACCGGCCCGGCGGCTCCTGTCGAATAGACCGAGAGGCTCGATACTTGCGAGCTATTGCGGCCGGATATGAGATAATCGGCCGAGCCGTTAAGCGGTTTGCGTCCGTCGATGTCCGTGTCGACATATGCCCGAATGGTTGTGATGGCCGCGTCGATTTTGGCCTGCGACTCTTCGCGTTCGGCGGCCGAGAGGCTACGGCCTTCGTCTTTGAGCAGCTCGGTACGGATGGCGTTGAGCTGCGTACCGATCCCGCTGATGGCCGTTTTTGTTTGGCCGACTATACTCGCGGCGGCCGTCACATTAGACATGGTTGCGCTGACGTTATTCAAGTTGCTTTGCAAAGAAGCCAGCGCGATGAAGGCCGAGGGGTCGTCGGCGGGGCTGTTAATGCGACGTCCCGTTGCCATCCGCATCACCGAAAGCGACGCGGCAGCGTCGGCAGTGGCTAGTCGATTCAATAAGGATCGTTCGATCCCGTTTAGCGATGCTCCGATTCGTGCCATATTGTGAAGCCGCTTTATATTTTATTTGGAACGCTGCCAGAGGCGGCGAATAGATTGCCAGAAGGAAACAGTCTCGGGCGTTTTGCCTTCTCCGTCATCCAACGGCGCCAACTGACTAGAAAGCCACGAGCCCCAGAATCGTTTGGCCTGGTTATCAATATTGTCTTTTTGATGCTGGGGCTCTGTCGCCATTAAATACGAGCGAAAGCTGACAAGTACCGCGCGGGCCTGGTCCATGATGTCGTCGCGTCGTCTTTCGCGGCACTTTTTGGGTCGGATCGAAAAGTGAATTTTTGTCTTGGGTAGCCTGGAGACTGGCGGCGTGACTCCAGTTGGCGGCGTTTCGACCTCGTCCTGGTATTCTTCAAAATGCAGACCGATGATAAACGTGGTGGGACGGTCGGAACTTCTTCGTTGGCGATGGTCGGACGGTTGGCTGCACATTTCCAGCCGCACGTTGGAACCCTCGGTGTCGATCAGCTTAGCCTGATGGTCGGCCACGAAACCGCGTAGCTTCTCAACGGCCACAGCCATGGGCACCGAAGAAATCACATCCTGTTCGATCAGTATCTGTGATTCGCCGGTCAGATCTTCACCGTCGTCCAATCCTTTGCCGAAGAGCCAGGACCCCTCGGCCGCCGACCCGGTTCCAAGCTGGACTACGCGGTTGCGGCCCCGCGCCTTGGCCGTCAATAGAGCACGGTCCGCACGGCGGAGCATGGTGTCCGGGCTGTCGCCGGGTTGAATTTCAGTTACACCGAAACTGGCCGACACCGATTTGCCTTCCATGCGATCTTGTGCGATATGGCTGATATTCTTACGAATTTCCTCGGCCCTGCGCGCGGCCGCGGCGTTGTCGCAATCGGCACAAAGCATGACGAACTCCTCGCCGCCGTAGCGGGCCACCAGATCGCCCGCGCGACAGGAATCCTTGAGCACATCGGCCATGCTCTTAATCACGTCGTCGCCGGCCTGATGGCCATAGACGTCGTTGACTTGCTTGAATAGATCGAGGTCGCAGATAATCAAGCTGCACGGCCTGTGCTGCTGCAAGTGCGCGCGTACGAACTGTTCATGCACGCGGTCGAACTCGGCCCGATTACCGACCTGCGTCATGGGATCTTTCGTAGACTTCTCGTGCAGGCTCTGGCAACGTTCTTCCAGCGTGGTCTCGGAAGATGCGTCGTGCATAATCAGCACGACTCCTAATGATTTGTTGTTTTCGCCCGCGACGGGAATTATCTGAGCATCAACCGAAAGCGGCCGGCCGTTGCGACCCTGGATCGTCAGCCGCCGCGACGACTGCACACCGGAAGCGACGACGCAAGCGATGGGGCAATCCGCCTCTCTGACCGTCTGTCCGCCTTCATCTAGAATATTCAACAAGGACGGGTGCCAATGTCGGCGGCAAATGCTGCTCGCGTTGATACCCGTCATGCGCTCGGCGCCGTGGTTCCAAAACGTCACGGTCAGGGTTTCGTCCACGAACACCACGGCGTCATGCATGTTGCCCAAAAGCTTGTCTTCGAACAAGGAAACCTTGCCGGGTTTGTCGCCGGACGAAAGATTGTGGCTCAATTCCCAATATGATTCAACGGCCTCGGAATCCAAGTCGTGTAGCCAACGCGAGGTCACCTCAGAGCGAAACGCCGACTGGTCGTGGTTCTGCAGATCGGCGAATTCCTGTACCAGGCGTGGGTCGAATTGGCTGCCGGCACAGGCGAAAAGCTCGCGCAAGGCCAGCTCCTGTGGCATGGCCGGACGGAAAACATGATCCGTGGTCATCGAATCAAACGATTCCACGATGGAGATCATACGAGAACCCAACGGAATACTCTCGCCGCTGATGCAGTACCCTTTGCGTGTGCCGTCGTAACGAGTGGGAATATGCTCGATGATGTCAAGCAACTCCTGCTCGGAACAGGCCGTGCGAAGAATCTCCGCGCTGATTTGACGCGAGCGCTCGACCACCGTGGCTTCCCTGGAATCGAGCCGGCCGGGCTTGTGCAAGACCTTGTCGGGAATGCCGATTACACCCAAGTCGTGCAACAACGCGGCAACTTCCATCATGTCGCGTTGATGTTCCGGAAGCCCCATCTTCAAACACCAACCCGATGTGATCAGTGCCACCCGCAGCGCGTGAGCCGCCGTAAACGGATCGCGGCAACGCAACGCCACGAAAAGGCTCGTGGCCATGCCGAGTCGCACCTGAACGAGTTGATTGTCCAGAGCCTGGTCCACCACCGGCATGACCGGCGTGGTGCTGGTAAGCTCCTGCAGTTCGTGCAGAAGCGTGTCGAGATTCGATCCCCAGGTTCCCACGGAGACGTCGGACCGCACAGATGAAACGACCTGTTCCACGGGAGCGCTAGTGGGCGAGATTAAATCCGTCGACAAGCTCCGGTCGCAGTCGCTCGCTGTTTGTGCGCGCTGCGATCCGAGCAGTCGGCTTTCCGGACTCTGCTCGTTTTCAAATCGTGCGTTGGGGTCTTGCGTACCCGCCATCGATGCTTCTCCAAGAAAACTCAACAAGACGAAGTAGACAATCTTTCTTTACAAAGTCTACCCTTATCGCTCGTAACGAATACGACGGCAGACCCCGTATAGACGCGTGCCCCTGGCGCGTCCGTAAAGATTGACTACTCAAACCTAGGTTGCCACTGAAGGAGGGTCAAACGTGAGCTTATATTGGCAGCGAGTGAGTAATGAAAAAGAGGTGTCGAGCCCTCCGCTCCGGGATAATTGGCACAACCACTAGGCACTAGAAGTGGCGACGGCCACTCAGAAGTGTTAGCAGGGCCTCGAAAAACGTTTCCCCCAAGATGGGGCCCAGCGTCTGCTCGCCCGAGTCGAGCTTCTCCAGGTTTCGCTCGTGCTCCGCCTTACGCTCGGGCGTCATCTCTTCGTGGCGGCGTCTAAATTCGGCGGCGTCTCGGCCGCGCGGGCTGATCTCGTGGGTCAATTGCAGTCGAGCCAACTCGCCCCCGTCGAACCAGGTCATCTCGCAGTCCGAGCATAAATCGATATGCAGCGCGGCCGGATCCTCGATAAACTTCTTCTTCATCTTCCGCCGGCAGCGAGGGCAACGAATCTCCTCGAGCGTATCCGCGGCAGACTCCTCGCTGACCTCGCGTTTGAGTTGCTCGACCACGCGCTTGTTCGAACGTTTGATATTATCTACCCGTCGGTCGGCCATCAGATAGCCGTGACAACCCATGCAACGAAATACCGCGAAACCCTCGTACATCAAGCGTTTCAGCTCAGACTCGCAAACCGGACATTTCATCAGCGCGCCTCGTTTTTTTCTTCGTCTATCAGCCCGTTGAAAAACGCAAGTTAGACCTATATGGAAAGGAAGCGACGCGCAGCGTCAGTTTCTTTCCAGTGTGCGAGATGCGTGGGTTAAACGTCATAAACTCCTGTGACGCAAGGAACTTGCATGGTACGCCTGCTCGCACATCCAATAATTCAAACAAACCCGGCAAGCCGGCTTTGTTTGAATTAGTAGGTCTAACTTGCGTTTTTCAACGGGCTGCTACGTCCCCCGCGCCCCGCCGAACCATTCGATTTGACGCCGCGGACAGAAACCCAACCCATGCTC
>CAZISU010000235.1:0-7777 GCA_964541935.1 uncultured Planctomycetaceae bacterium
GTGGCGATTCTGGCGGTGTTCTGCTTGATTCGCGTGGAGTTGGTGGCGAAAGAGGCGGTGGAGAAAACGCCGGGCATGGATGAACCCGTGGGAGAGGCGGCGGTTAAGCCGGCAAATCCGTATTCGCCGCATGTTAAAATGAAATCAAATCCAACCGCGGGTCATGATTTGGTGGAATACAAGCCGCCGAGCGAAGCAAAGATGGCCAAGCTGCCACCCTATGAGATTGAGCCGCCCGACGTTGTTCAAATCGAGGCGTTTGGCAAGGATGGTTCATCTGTAATCAAGGGAGCTTACCTTGTCGGCCCCGATGGCAGCGTGAATCTTCGTGAATACAGATCGGTGAACATTTCTGGCAAAACCGTTCTCCAGGCCAAGAAGGCACTGATTAAGCATCTCGCGGGAAAAGTTGAATCGCCGAAGATCCATATTGAAGTCGCGGCGTACAACAGCAAAACTTTCTACATAATAACAAAGGCCGACGAAAGAAAGGGAGAGAAGGGAGATAATGTTGTTCGCCTTCCATGCACTGGCAACGAAACAGTACGCGATGCCATGAAGGAGGTTCCAGCGATCCTTTCCGCGAAGAGCGTTCATATTTCTCGCCCATTATCAAAGGGGTATGGTAATGTGGAACTTGCAGTAAATGTTCAAGCAATTCAAGACGGTTCGGCGGAATGCAACTACCAGATATTCCCCGGCGACAGATTGTTTGTCGAGCCGTTGAGACGGAACAAAGAATCGAAAAGCCCTGGAAATTCGATGGAAGGGTCTCAAAGCCGCGAAAAGTTAAACAAACCTTCCCCCTACAGAGCCGCTTACAGCCGCGAGGCTCAGCTTCCCCAGTATATGGTCCACCTGCGAGTAGTCCAAGTGAACGCCGCAGAACGAAATAAAGTGCTTTGTGAGCCAACTTTGATCGTCGTCGAAGGACGTGAGGGGGCTTTTCGAGTGGGTGGTGGCGTGGTGCCAAAGTCTGCATTGCCGGGCAATATTGTGGTGGCAAAACCAGTCAGGTATGGTAATGAGTTTCACGTGACGGTCTATGGAAAGAAGAACGAAACTTTTATCGACGGCACTTTTCATTACACGGACTTTCATGGAGGTGATGACAACGGCGTGCTCATAGCCGGCAAGCAACTTCGAATAATCCGGCCGGTTGTGCTCGGCGAGAAATTCACCACACCTGTGCCGAAACTCGATGGAAAAGACTATAAAATCACCCTGGAAATCATGGTCGAAAAGGTCGATCCGGCTGAGTTGGCAAAAAGTAAGAAAACGTCACTGATAAGGGATTTTAAATAACACCGTTACCAAACGCTTAACTTAGCTGGCGTAAATGATAGAGTTGAAGTTGGATTGACACTACACCAACCGCCAATACCCACACCGCGGGCTACCTTCAAACACAATCTGGCCGTCTTCCCGAAGCCTGTCCAGGTTGCGGCGAATAGTCGAGTTGCCTTGGCCGGTGAGGTTTACGATTGGCAGATATTTGCAGCTGTGATGGAAGCGAACTTCTAGCGTAAGATTTACGCCGGGCTTGCCGCGGACCAGGGGTTAGAAAAGGGCACGGTGTAGTGGCCCAGCGACTTTCGGTGGCTCTTCAGTGTGGGCTCCGCACCCCGCGTCACGCGGGTAATACTTCACGCGGAACGACACGACTGCCACCCAAACAGCGTAAGCCACGCGAGTACGCTATCCCGACCGAGCGAATAGCACATTCAAACGTTGGGCAGACCTCAGCGTGTCAAAATACGTTCCTTTGATGACACCAATCGCCACAACTGTTTGACAATACCTAACTTAAGTGGCGTCGAATTCGTAAACTCATCTCGTAAATCAAAACACCATTATCTCATGAAATCAGCGACGAATAAGACAGGCAGTTTGCCCCAAAGGGGCGTGATTAGTGTCCGGCTTGCTGAAGCTTGTTGCCAGAAAAAGATAGTAGGTGCGGCTGCACGATCCCTCTGCGTCAAGCTAATTGAGACGCCGGCTTGTCGAAATCAATGTAGGCCGGACAGCTTACGCCGGCAAAGGCCTATATCCCCCCCTTCAGGGGCCCTGTGAGCCCTGCTGGTGCGTTTGTAGCTTCCCCACCACCAACTTGTGGTGATCCTAGCAAACGGGCGTTACACGCCATTCTGTGGGTACTGTGGCGACTTCACGCCGGCCAGCGTTGTAGTCGCTGTGAGGTATCGTATTAACAGAGGACGCGTCGCCAAACACCCAGCGTCCTGGTCTCCAGGGTTTGTGAGACGCTTTGTCTCCATTTGGCTCCCTTGACACCCAGGATCGTTGTAATTCAGGTCCTTGGTGTGGCTCAAGCTCTCATGCGGCTCTTTCGCCAGGGGGTGAGGTGTGTACTTGCCTTTGACACCCAGGGGTCGAGGGCCGGTCGGATTGCCTTCGGAGCCAACACACTCAGGGTCGAGGGTGCGAGGCTAGTCAGAATCATATGTTGATGTCAGGTTGTAGGCAGCCTGGTGTCTCCTTTCAACACACTCGGGGTGCTTTTGCTTGGTCGCTTGGCATCCTGGGTGTGTTTTTTTATACCCAGATTTCATGTTTTGGGGCGAAAATATGGACGATACTTTACTATTTCACTGACGATTAGTACTCATTATACTACTACCCATCAACGGACTCGACAGAATAAGCATATCTATTTTCTTAGAATCAAAACTCTATTTTTCAACCCATAGGAATCATGATGAAAACGTAAGTTGCGACTTCCCTCTGTATTGCGGGAGCAATGTGAGATGTTGGGGGAAATTCATCCCGAGGACACTTATGAAGATAGATATGCTGAACCTGTCGAGTCCGTGGATGAGTAGTAGTATTCGGGCAAAACTAACGTTTGGACCCCTCTAAGAGGCTCCCACCCGACGCGTCAGTACCTGTTTTTAGAGCATAAACTCAGTCAAAAGGGCTAGTGGGGGGTGCCATACCCACCAGTGATACTACACACAAATTAAACCCTCCCCCATCTTGCCTCACCGTGAGCACTTACTTCTAATGAGGGGCAAATGTGGAATCCAAGTGTGCCGGGATCGCGATGCGGTATTTAAGTATACGCATGTATACATTGCACAGGGGGTTTCGTTCTATATTGGTTGAGTTGTCTTGACCTCTGCAACCTAGGTGAGTGTGGTTTCTGTTCCAGAACCCAGTATACACAATAGAAACGCTCTGTCCTAATGACACCGATCCATGCCACACCACACGCTAGGATCTTAGATCCAATTGTTACAGCAGCATGATGACGTGTCGCTAGCCCAAAAATACGATGCTTGTCGTGTCATTTCCCCGTGAATCGACACACTAAGGATCTTGATTCAAGAAGTGCGTATCGCAGTTCTGGCGATGAGCCCGTTTGTGGCAAAGCTTCTCAAGCTGTGACATTTAGGGTAGGAGGTCGAATTCGGCCGTAAATCGCCCTAAGTCCTTATTCTTCGAGTTGACTTTGAGTGACTTTTGAGGTACACTTTAGATGTCACAACCTGGAGGATTCAACTATGAAAACGGCAGTCTATGTAAGAGTAAGCACGGTTGGCCAGAATGAAGCAGGCCAGAGGAAGGAAATCGAGCGATGGCTTACGGGCAACGGCCTTGAAGCAGCTTGGTATGTGGATAAGGAATCGGGAAACCATCTTGAGCGGGCAGAGTTTCAACGGCTGCAAGCCGACATCTTCAACGGCACAGTCAAGACGGTGGTGGTCTGGAAGCTTGACCGGCTGAGTCGATCACTACAAGACGGCATAAACACATTATGTGAGTGGCTCAATCGTGGAGTCAGGCTTGTAAGTGTGACCCAGCAGCTTGACTTTGCCGGCCCAACCGGCAAGCTTATCGCCAGTGTGCTCTTTGCCGTTGCCGAGATGGAGCAAGAAACTCGGCGAGAACGGCAAGCCGCCGGCATTGCTGTTGCCAAGTCCAACGGCATATACACGGGCCGCACACCGGGGAGCACTGCTGCCAACCCCAAGAGAGCAAGGAAGCTACGGTCGCAAGGTTTGAAGGATTCAGAGATCGCCAAAGCGCTAGGAGTATCGCGTAGGACCGTTCTCCGATATGTCAACGGCTAGCCGGCTGGGGCTGGCATCCAGGTGGGGGCATTACTTTAGATACCCCACCCCCCCCCCCAGATGGCCTAGGATGTCCCGCAGGCTCTTGAAAGTCTTATCGGTGCCCAGGGGGCTCAGTACCCATCGCAGGCCCGCAGGAGCCGTCTCAGAGGCTCGTATTGCGTTCTAGTGGCGAGCCCAATAACGAGAGTTGGGCGATCTGGTCGTCTTTTCAAAATGCTCGCACGGCCAAACCGTGTTCATGTAAGAGCTTGAAATGGCGGATCAATCGTTTTGCAAGCCACGGACTGCGGATGTTTAGTCCAACCTCGATGTTCCGTTCCTGGCCAGCCTCAGTAAAGTTAGCCGACGACACGAACACTTGCTCGGCGTCAACGACCACACACTTGGCGTGAAGCGACGAACGAACTGGCTCATCGTCGGCGACCGATCGCGGATCATAGTATACATCCGGCAGGCGACAATTGCTGGGCCATTGCGAGTCTCTGAAACGCTGGGCATACCGCGAGACTAGGATTTCGGACGCTGTAGTGTCTCTATCCGGTCGCGAGATATTGAGGAACAGCCGCACATCCAACTCAGGAATCTCCTCCATCCGCTGAGCAAGTGCTTCAAAGACACGCTGTCCTTGGTAGATCGCATATCCGACAACTAAAACCGATGTCTGGGCATGAGAGAATAACTCGCGAACGACAACCGACGTATCGCGGTTGGATATGCCAGGTGCTTCCGGTCCAGACGTCACTAGGTCAATGGGGTGGGTTGTCGAACGGACTGCACTTCGATCACGTTCTAGTAACTCAAGAACCACTGCGATCTGGTCTGATGTGAAGCCACGAAGTTCAAGCTCAGCGAGATTGGCGGTGACCGCTTGAATCAAACTGGGAGCAAGAACCCGGGACAACTGGAATTCAGAGTACGGAGCAGCCACTCGCCTTGACCGTAATCCTGCGATCAAAGCTTGAATGTCAGTATCGCTTAACTGGATAAGTGCGTCAGTCATTGCTGCATAGATTGAAAGAATTCGACACCGAGATTATTGACGGTTGGCACTACCAATGCCCGGTCTAAAAACTCGTTGTGTTGCTCGCAGGACGTTTCCGAAATCAGAAGACAGCCGTGGCAGGCCGCTCCGTGCAGAAATCGCCGTTCATGTTGATTTGCAGGTTCGTGTTGTGCGCAGACGGGGTCGTTTGAACACAACTCGCCCATCTCAAGTGCCTTGCGGATGTGCTCGTGGATACGACGTCCAACCTGTATTAGCCCACCTAGCGTTCCTTCCGCGTCGCATGTGCCGGTGTACAGTAAAATGCCATATCCAACCTTAGGGATAGTGTATATTCGCTCGCGGATCGAACTGGCCGGGTAACCACATTCCAGCGAAACAGCCGTTATCAAAAGGTGCGAAAAGGAATGGAATAGAACATATGGCAGCAGTCCGCCTGTTTCAACAAACTTCTTTGACGAGCCGGTGTGCTCGTCCTTCCATGCAGTATACCCGCCAAGCAATCTTGTGCCGTGGGCAATGACGTCGTTTTGAGCCACCCATTGTTCGACCGCTTCCTTTCGGAACTGGATGAATACTCCTTCACCGCGATTCTCCACAGCCGGCAGCCATGTGATCTCACGAGCGAGTGTTGCGCGGCGGACACCCATCTCAAGCTCACCATCGATGTCTGGCGACACGGCTTCGAATCGAGTGAAACCGACTTGCGCCATCACCTCGCGAAGTCGATGAACCAACACTACACGTTCCACGCTACTCATCCACGGTGCGTCCCATGCATTTTGCGGCAACGTTCGTGCAAAGAAGTTGCCGTCCGGCCTATCCTCACCAAGTTCGTCTTTGCTGGCGATCAGCGTCTCCATCTCGGCCTGCTTGATAGACTTCTGGTTCTCCATCGACTGGCCGCGGCGAACCCTGATTTCTTGAAAGACGTCGTCATTAGAGAAGTCTTCCAGAACTTTGTGGACTTTGGACTTTTTTCGCTCGTATTGCAGCATTTCAATGTCTTCGACTTCGCCAATGAAGTCCCAGACCGTTTCCACTGCTTCCCGCAGACTTTCGTTTCGGTCCGGCAGCGAAATAACGCTCATTTTCTGCGTGAAGTATGCGTTACTCGCTGTACGAATTAGCAGGCGATTAATCTCATTGCATGACTCATTCGAGGTGATGCCGAGCCATGGACGTCTGCCATCGCAGTTGCCGAGTGAATGTGGTGATTCAGCGGCTTGAGCCATGTTTCGTCCACCGCGTCCACCGCGTCCGCACTCGCATCGCACCCACACTTCCGCCAGGTCACCGCTAGTTCCTCTCTCTTCGATCCACATTTGACGGCGACAATCTGTTTTACCACCGTGAACGAATGTAAACCAGTCAATGTCGCCGATGTGACCGTTCTTACATGCGCGGACAAAGCGGACTGGCACGACCGATCGTTTCTTTCTGCTGTCGTCGATGAACTTTCCTTTGGTCAGCATCTTGCGATGCACCAACATCCGGGCTCGGACGGTTCCGTAACTTGCCTCTCTGTCAACGTCTTGCGTGATAAACCATTCAGGAAATTGCCAGGCCGTGATGCCGGTTTGTGGTGCCGTTGGATCGTCGGAATCGGGCGGTGGGCTGAACAGCTTCAACGTCTGGAGCGGCGGATCAAACAGTGACTTCAGCTTATCGACTAGGCGGGGTTCGGGGACTTCAGGGCCGCCAGGCGACCAAAAATCGAGACCACCAATCAGCACCGAGTGATTGGGCAAGTCCATCATCGACCCGGGGCCGAACGATGTGATGAGCTGACTTTGGCGGATTTGTCCGTGGGGACGTGTTCCAGGACGATGACTCATGAATCTTCCTCCTCTCCTTCAATGTCCACTCCGTCGATCGTCTTCAGCCAGAGGTTGACGCTTGGCTCGACGTCACGCATAGAACGGTTGGCGCGAAACTTTTTGTGCCGAGGCGGAAGATGTTTGAGTTCGGAGTTGAGAAACTCGTAAAGCAATCGTTGGGCGCTGCCCGCTTCAGTTTGGTATTGCAACGCACCACCGGCATCATGCAATTCTTTCGCAATTGTGCTCCAGTCATCCAGTAAATCTTTGCAACGCACACGCACAGTATTCCGCAACTGCTCTGCATCATCTGACGAGCTATTATGATGCGTTGCAGACGCCCGTTCAGACAGTTTATCGACGGCAAACTCCAGTCTGGGAAGTTCGTTGAGAATCTCAGTGGCACCTCTCGGCGGTGTCATCGGCAGGTGCCCCTGTCGCACGAGCGCGATCAGAGTTCCTGCGAGCCCACGATCAAGTGCTCGCGGCGAGAACGGCGTGACACTGGTTGCCTCCACATTACGGTAAAACGATTCATGAAATGTCGCAAAGCGTTCGTAGTGCGAGCGATCTCGCGGTCGGTGGATGTTCAGGATCGTGACCACCAGGCCGGGCCGCTTGTCGTCACGACCGACACGACTAGTGGCCTGGATGTACTCCGAGCTGGTTTTTGGTTGCCCGAAGCATACCATCAAGCCAAGCCGGGTGATGTCTAGGCCGACAGAGATCATGTTTGTGGCAATGGCAACGTCAACGTGGTCCTTTGCACTGAAGGACTGTTCGAGTCTGTGCTTGGCTTCGGAGACCTTGTTGGTTGAGATTCGACTCGTTAGTTCAACCGGCTCGTAGGCAATCGTACA
>CAZISU010000236.1:0-7776 GCA_964541935.1 uncultured Planctomycetaceae bacterium
GCGGAACAGGTTTTTGCTGTGGGCAATGCGTTCGGCTACGAACACACGGTCACCCGCGGGATTATCAGTTCCTTGCATCGCGCCGTGCAGGTTAGCGACGCGCAGTACTACTCCGATCTGATCCAGACCGACGCCAGCATCAACCCGGGCAATTCGGGCGGAGCGCTTTTGAACATCGACGGCGAAATGATCGGCATAGTCGTGGCCGTTCGGGCCGGCGCTCAGGGGATCGGTTTTGCAATTCCCATCGACAAGGCAATTACGGTCGCCACCGACCTGCTGGCCTCGCGCAATGACTCCAATACGTTCCACGGCATGACGCTGGTTTGCGCCGCCAACAAAGTCCGCAACGTGAAAAAGGTGAACGCCGACAGTGAAACGCTAGCCGCCAAAGACGTGGCCGAGCAAAGCGCTGCGGAGGATCCCAAGCAGGGCGTGTTCGTAACCGCGGTCGACAATCAAAGCCCCGCAGCCAAGACGGGCCTGAAGCCGGGCGACCTTGTGACCAAAGTAGACGACATTGAGGTAAATAACGGTTTGGATTTTCAGTGTGCGTTGTTGGGCCGGGCCAGCGGAGATCGTTTGTCGATTCAACTCCAAAGAGACGGCAAGCCGGTTGAACTCGAGCTGACGCTGGCCGCCGCCGATATGGCCAAGTCCAACCGTGCGAAGAGTTGGAAAATGCTGGGCTTGGAACTGAAGCGGATCGATGCGGAACAATTTCGCAAGAAATACAAAACTCAATATCGGGGTGGACTGACGGTTGCCGCGGTTCGGCCCAACAGTCCGGCCGCCGCGCAAGGCATCCACAAGGGCGATGTTCTCGTAGGCATGCATAAGTGGGAAACGGTTTCTCTCGACAACGTTTCCTTTATTCTCAAACAACCGGATCTGATCAAAAAAGGTCCCCTCAAGTTCTTCATTATCCGCGGCGGCGAAACTCTCTACGGTTTTATGTCGCTGGCCATGCGGGATACGGCAAGCCGATAGTCGCATGGAATCCGAGCTAATCGAACATCTCCGCCGACGGATCCCCTCGCATCCACGACTTTTGCTGGGGCTCGGAGATGACGCAGCCATTTTACAAATGGCCGACGTCGAGCAATGCGTGATGACCGTTGATCTGCTGACCGATCAGGTGGATTTCGAGTTGCAAAAAGTCGATCCGCGTCGCGTTGGCCGAAAGGCATTGGCGGTCAATCTCAGCGATTTGGCGGCCATGGCGGCCGAGCCCATGGCCGGCGTAGTGGCCTTGGCATTACCTCGTAGCGGCGGGCTGGAGCTGGCCGAAAAAATCTACGAGGGGCTCTTACCATTGGCCGATGAGTATGAACTGGCCATCGCCGGCGGCGACACCAACAGTTGGGACGGCCCGTTGGCCTTGAGCGTGACGCTGATCGGCAAAGTGCTTAGCGGTAAAGACGCGGACGGGCCCAAAGCCCTGCGACGCGATGGTGCCAGGCCCGGCGACCGCATAATTGTTACCGGCCGTTTCGGCGGCAGTATCCTCGGCCGCCAGTTCGATTTCAATCCCCGCGTTCGTGAGGCGATGCTTCTCAATCGGCAATACCGCTTACATGCCGGCATCGACGTGAGCGACGGGCTGTCGATAGACTTGTCGCGAGTTGTAAAGGAAAGCGGCTGCGGGGCGATGCTCGACCTGGACGCCGTGCCGGTTTCGGAGGATGCCCAGCGTCTGGCTGTGCAACTCGACGACGGCAGCACCGCGTTGCAGCACGCACTCACAGACGGCGAGGATTTCGAACTCATCCTGGCCGTCCCGCCGCAAGAAGCGAGCAGGATGTTGACCGACCGGCCTCTGGACGTTCTATTAAGCGACGTGGGGTGTTTTGTGGAAGAAGCCGGACTGTGGCAAACGGATTCAGGGCAGACGGATTCAGGCAACTGCAAACGCAAACTAATCCCACGCGGTTGGGAACACGAGTTCGACTAATGAAAATGCTGAACTTCAAGGCTGAAAACGAAACGCAAACCGCCCGGTTGGGTGCCGCCCTGGCCCAAGCCTTGCCCAATGGCACAACCGTTTCGCTGTGCGGCACTCTGGGAGCCGGCAAGACGCGGCTCGTGCAAGCAATCGCCGAGGCCTCGGGCGTGGCGCCCAAAACCGTCGTAAGCCCCACCTTCGTGCTCATTCAGGAATACGCCGGACGCCGGCCGATCTACCACCTCGACGCGTATCGTCTGATCGACGAAGACGAGTTTCTGCAACTTGGACCCGAAGAATATTTCGACGGCGAGGGCCTGACGCTGGTCGAATGGGCCGACCGCGTGGAAGTCTGCATGCCCCGCGACCGCATCGAAATCCACATCGAAGTCAGCGGCGAAACAACGCGCGAGTTCCAAGTGATCGCGGTGGGGCGCGGTTTTGACGCGGTTTTGGAAGAAGTTTGCTCTCGGTTGAGAGAGTAGAACAAAAGGGCTCCGTTGCAACGTAAGTTCCAATTGTCGCAATGAAAAAGCTTGACATTGACCGTCTTGACCGCCTAAACTGGCGAACGCATGACATTTTTCGTCCGCGGGTATGCATCGGCAGTTGCTAGACGGTATTTTTAAAAAATGGGAGACCACAAAATGGCGGTTTGTTCGCGAGTAGTTTTGCTTGTTTTGGTCATCTACCTGGTTTCGTCCAGCGCGGTGGCGGCCGACGTCGAGTCGCCCGCTTTTCGGGCGGGCGCTGCCAAGGCGGATATCACACCGACTATCTGGCCGATGCCCATGGTTGGCTCTTTCAAAGAACGGCTGGCGCACAAAGCCTGGGATCCTTTATATGTTCGAGCTATTGTGCTGGACGATGGGTACACGAAGATCGCGATAGCGGTCGTCGACAGTTGCTATTGTCCACGCAGTTTGTTTGACGAAGCCAAACGTCGGATCGAGAAATCCACCGGCATTGCCGCGGACCATATTATGGCTTCGGCCACGCATACACACACCGCACCGGCCTCGCGTGACCGCCGCGAGACGAAGGCGGACCCTAAGTACGTCGAGCGTATTACGCAAGGCATCGTTAAAGCCGTGACAGAAGCGAACCGAAACCTCGAACCGGCCGAGTTCGGCCGGGGCTCGGTGGACGTTCCCGAGGAGGTTTTCAACCGACGGTGGTTCATGAAACCCGGCGCCGGCAAGTCACACCCGTTCGGCGGAAAAAAGGATGCCGTGCGCATGAACCCGCCGCGAGACCCTAAGAAGCTGGACCGGCCGGCTGGGCCCACCGATCCCGAAGTCTCCATCGTCTCATTGCGATCGGCAGACGGGCGGCCGATCGCCTTGCTGGCAAACTACTCGCTGCACTACGTGGGTGGCATCCCGTCGGGTGGTGTTTCGGCCGACTACTTTGGTGAATTCGCCGGGTTGATAGAGAAGCGGCTCGGCGTCGAAACCGACGACCACCCGCAATTTGTGGCCATTATGACCAACGGCACCAGCGGCGACATCAACAATATCAACTTTAGCAATCCGCGGGGACGGGCCGATCATTTCAAGCGAATGCAAACCGTCGCCGGGCGCGTTGCCGATGCAACAATCGGTGTTTATCAATCGATGAAACACCGCCGCGATGTCACGTTGGCCATGGCGCAAAGGGTGCTAAATTGAACAGACGTCGGCCGACGGCGGACCAGATCGCCAAGGCCAAAGAGCTGCTGGCGGCCGAAGACAAGTCTTCGGTATCCGTGTACGCCAGATGCTACGCTCTCTGGACATTGATGCTTAATAAACCGCCCTACACCAAAGAACTGGTTCTTCAAGCCGCACGAATCGGCGATCTGGGCATCACGGCCATCCCCTGCGAAGTGTTCGCCGAGATCGGTCTGGCGATTAAGGAAAAGAGTCCCCTGGCGGACACCTTTACGGTTGAATTGGCAAACGGACACTATGGCTATCTCCCCACGCCGCGTCAACATGCTCTGGGCGGGTACGAAACCTGGCTGGGCTCATGCATCCTGGAGATCGAGGCCTCGGAGAAGATCGAGGCGGTGCTCTACGATTTGCTCGGGCAAGTCAACTCCGCCGATGGGGACACGCCACGTAAATCATCCGACTGAACTAGGCGGCTTGGGTTCCGCCGTTTAGAAAAAAAAAGCCGAGCGCGGCAATATCGGCCGCACTCGGCTTTGGCGTTTCTAGGCTTTTGTTGCCGCACGAGCAAGCGGACTATTTGTTGGAAGCTCGCCAGCCGCCGTAGTCGAAGGCCGGCGTGTTTGTGGCCGCGCGGTTGGCAACGGGCTGATATACGGGCTGGTTAGTCGGCCTGTAGACGGCCTGGTAGGTCGCCTGACGAACGCTCCTGGCGGTCGTACGGTCGCTGGCCGGGCCGTTGAGTTGCGGGCCACCCAGCGAACTGCCTTTCACTTCTTTTTCGGGAACAGGCTTGATCGGTTTGTTCATCCGGTAGCTTTCCGGAGGAACGCTCCGGGGAATGGCCGGTGCGGTACTGTTGGTCGGCGGAGTTGAGAGCGGTTGCGTTGTTGTGCCCTGCATTGGCGTAGGGACAAGCGTCGTCGCAGGCGCCGGAGCACAGGAGTTGCACCCGTTTGCGGGCGATGCGTATGTCGTTATGCCATTTGACGAGCCGCAAGCAGTCCCGCAGGACGTTGCGCATGGGGTTGCACAAGGCGTGTAACACGAGTTCGTCCACACCGGACGATAGGTGGTGTAGGGGACCAACTGAGCGCTGCGCACGTAGCTGGTTACCGGACGATAGCTAGTCGTCGCGCATCCCGTACAAGGATCGCTGTAGGAAGTCGGCCGATAGACGATCGTGGGCACCGTTCGCATTACGGTTCGGTAGCTGGTCTGCGGCATGTAATTGCAGGTTTGCGCGGCGCTCGGATACTGGACCGCGTAGGCCGGCGCGTATGTCGCGGCATTGTTTCCCGAACAGCAACCCCAATTCCACGGCATAAGCCGATCTAAAAATTCACACCCCTGCGACGTGGCAGGACAGGTCATCGAGATCACTGCCGCCGCGCAACAGACCAACACAATTTTTCGCGCTTTTGAATTCGCCATTTCAATTTCTCCACTTCCCGTGAAACTGGTATTATGTGCGGCGTTACCCCCGGTCATCTGAACAGTGTTAACTGAACAGTGTTACCTGAACAGTGTCATCAGAACAAGGTTCTACCGCCGTGTCAACAAACGGTACCGAGCACTTGAGAACTTGGTCGCACTTTCCTTCCATGATGATACTACGGTTCGGACGGGCAGTACGGTTCATAACGGTCGTAACACGACAGGGTCGGGCTAATCGAGTAGCCACATACCCGCCACGTTGCCAAATCTAGCTTACGTATTTGCCCTACGCTGATAGAAAACCGAGAAAATACGCTAAATGCGTAAGATTTGCGAGTTATGCAGCTCGGCCTGGAACATTTTTCGGGAATACGAGGACTAGCGATCGAGCGCCGCAACGATGCATTCGGCGGTTGCCTTGGGACCACAGTGCTCGACGTTGATCACCAGATCGTAAAGATGTGGGTCTTCGATGTCCTGGTGGAAAAACCTGCGTACAAATGCGCGTCGCCCTGTGTCTACGTTGCACATTTTTCTTTTTGCATCCTTGAGAGAGATATTCTCGCGATCGGCTATGCGTCGCGCCCGGTAAGATTCCGAAGCAATGATCCGCACGGCCAAGCCACGATCCCGCGGCAGGAAAAATTGCACTCCCCGCCCAACGTAGACCGCCGACGCCTGGCAGGCCGAGGCGAGAATCACATGGCCCAGGTGGATCACGTATTTCTCGTGAGGAACCAATTTGGGATCAAGCCACGTTCCCAGAATGTCATAGGCCCAATTTGCCTGGGTTTCGTCGACCATTTCCAACATTGGACGCGGCAGCTTGTATCGCTGCGAGACGCGATCGATGATATCGCGGTCGAGCACCTCCCAGCCGAGCATATTGCCCACAAGTTGGCCCACGGGGCTTCCGCCGGCGCCTGCTTCCCGAGAAATTGCCACATAGGGTTTCAGCCGCGCTGCAATAGCAACTGAATCATCCAAGGCCACGTGCGATTCGGCCGCTTTTGACCATGCCTGCATTTGCCTTTCGGCGGCGGCAATGATTTTGGGTTCTTCTCGTACTTGATCTTTCATGATTGCATCTCCCGAGGTCTGCCGCAGTGACAAACTAATACCCCAATGAACAATATGAACTCTGACGGAGAAATAGTACCCCCTGGTTGAACTGGTTTAGCGAACAGAATAGCTCACCAGCAACTTGAGCCAGGAGTTGTTTTCGAGTGTGCTGATTCTCGTCCGGCCGCATTGGTCTTGCAGAGATTATAAATGCGCATATTTCCATGTGATTTGTGGTGTATGCGATGCCGCTACAAGTTCTACAGCGTATGAGAGTACACCCTATAGGTAGTTTACCACGCGGCGTTACCGCCTAGGCAACCCAGCCTACCTCGATTTACGCGGGGGATACTGCATATAGACAATTTTCTCGATTTAAACCGTATTATTACCTGTATTTCTATTGCGAGACCCTCGGAGGTAGATATAATCGCACGCACTGGGGCATTTTTCTCAGCTTAAATTAGGGGTGGGGCACCCCGCAGGGCGTGCAAGGAGGGCAGCCCATGTTAGTTTTATCGAGAGATTGTGACACGGCAGTCAAAATTGGTAATGGAATCCGAGTCAAAGTACTTTCCATTAGGAGGCAGCGAGTCAAACTCGGGGTTGAAGCACCGAAGGACGTGCGGGTATGGCGAGAAGAGGTAAAACTCAATAGCCAGGAACTAGATTCTACCGACACGCACCCCATCCGAGTGGACACTACCTTTGACTCGTCAGGTCGCAGAAACCACTTCGACCTCCCCATTCTGGTTGTTGAAGATGACCCGGAACACGCGGCATGGATTCGGAAAATATTAACCGACCACGGCTGCAATCAAGTGACCATTGTTTCCAATGGCGCAAAATCAGCGGAAATGCAGTCTGACGGTTGTGGAAAACGCGACAAGGACGGTAGATGTCTGGTTAGGCAACTGACGGGTGCCAGCGGCCTTGGAGAATAGCCACGACCGAAATGCACAGGTGAAATGTGAAATATGGGTGACGTCGAACGTTGGGCAGTTTTCCCACAACGCGTCACGGGGCAGTTTTTTTTATTTCAATGTACCTGCAAGTTCGATGTGCGCTGGAATTCGTACGATATGGCTACCACATTCTGATCCGCCTGCGGGAAACCTTGCAGGCGACGCTTGGATTTTTCGAGTGGCTTCCGTATAATCGCTTTCACTCGAAATTCTTCTTATTTCGACGTCCAGCGAAATACCAGAATGCATCAAATGTCGCGCTACGAACGATTCGACCGAAGCCAAATTACACTAAAAGACATAAGCGAGCGTGGGCACGACCTTCTGGCCGCGGACTGCCTGCCGCTCGCGCCGCCGGAGGTGGAATATGAACATCCCGAGTTCGACCTGCTCGTGCAGCGAATCGTCGATGCTCGAGAGGCCAACCGGCCGGTTGTGGTAATGACCGGCGCGCACCCCATCAAGCTCGGCCTTACCCGCTTCCTGGCGGATCTAGTCCGCCGCCGCCTGGTCACTCACATCGCCACCAACGGCGCGGGCATGATCCACGATTTCGAACTGGCCACCGTCGGCGGAACCAGCGAGAGCGTGGCCAAGTGGATTCGCCTGGGGCAGTTTGGGCTTTGGCGGCAAAGCGGCCGGCTCAACGATATCGCCGTCGAAGCCGCCCGCCGCGACGAGGGGCTGGGCGAAGCCGTGGGCCGCACCGTTTGCG
>CAZISU010000237.1:0-7760 GCA_964541935.1 uncultured Planctomycetaceae bacterium
GGTCCGGACAAGGCGTGTTTTGAATTTCCGGCTAAGCTTATGCACCACCGCCAGCCGGGCGACCGATGGACGGTGAAGCCAAGCAGTCGGGTGAGAAGTCAAAAATGGGTATGACAGGCGCGTATAATGAAGGGATCTCACGTGTGCCTTTTTCTGGGCAGTCGGCGCATAGTCCATCCAAATCTGCGGTTGACTATGATAGAAGCGTCACTGTGGGATCGACAGCACCCGGGATATTCAGTGCCGATTTAGATATACCTTTTCAGACCGACGAATCCCTTCGCAACCGCACCGACCCGCACAACACCGAAGCCTACGCCAAAATCACAGAAAACGAATTCAAGCGGGTTTCCGAGCATCCGTTGAGCACGTTTTCTATCGACGTCGACACGGCTAGTTACAGCATGGTCCGAAAAATGCTTACGCAAGGCCGCATGCCGGTGCCGGGGGCTGTGCGGCTGGAGGAGATGATTAACTATTTTGATTATAGTTACGAGCCGCCGACGGACGGGAAGCCGTTTGCGACGCATGTGGACGCGGCCAAGTGTCCTTGGAATGCGAAGCATATTCTGGTGCGGATCGGGCTGAAGGGGCGGGTGATCGATAAGAAGGAGCGCGACCCGGCCAATCTGGTGTTTTTGCTGGACGTTTCAGGGTCGATGAACCAGTCGAATAAGCTGCCGCTGCTGAAAGACGCCATGAAGATGCTGGTCGAGAATCTTAACGAGAAGGACCGCGTGGCGATTGTGGTGTATGCCGGGGCTTCGGGGTTGGTACTGCCTTCGATCGAGTGCAACAATAAACAAAAAATTCTCGAAGCGCTCGAGCGCTTGCAGGCAGGCGGGTCGACCAACGGTGGGGCCGGGATTAAGTTGGCCTATGCCACGGCGGCGGGCAATTATATCGAGGGCGGCGTCAACCGCGTCATCCTCTGCACCGACGGCGATTTTAACGTCGGTACTACTAACCAGTCCGATCTGGTCGACACGATAGAAAAGAAGGCCAAGGAAGGCGTCTTCCTGACTGTGCTGGGTTTCGGCATGGGCAACTACAAGGACTCGACGCTGGAAAAGCTGGCCGACAAGGGTAACGGCAACTACGGCTATGTCGACACTCAAAACGAGGCCAAGAAGCTGCTGGTCGAGGGGCTTTCCGGCACGCGGGTTACGATTGCCAAGGACGTGAAGATTCAGGTGGAGTTCAACCCGCGGCACGTGAAGGGCTACCGGTTGTTGGGCTACGAGAACCGCATGTTGCGGAAAGAGGATTTCAACGACGACACGAAGGACGCCGGAGAAATCGGGGCCGGGCATACGGTGACCGCGCTTTACGAGATCGTACCGGCCGACACGAGCGAAGAACTCGGCAAGCCCACGGTCGACGAGCTGAAGTACCAAAAGGCGGTCGAGAAAACGGATGCAGCCCGCAGCCAGGAGATGCTGACGGTCAAACTGCGTTACAAGGAGCCCGACGGGCAGAAGTCGAAGCTGCTCACGTTTCCGGTGAAAAACGAGATCGTCGAGTTCGCCAATGCCAACGTCGACCTGCGTTTCGCCTCGTCGGTGGCCGCCTTCGGCATGATCCTACGCGGGTCGCAGTTCAAGGGCGACGCGGACTACGATAAGGTCATCCGCTGGGCGAAAAGCTCGCTGGGCGAGGATGAGTTCGACTATCGCGAAGAGTTTTTGAAACTGGTCCGCACGGCCAAGAGCCTGGGTAACAATTGAACGTTTGGAATTTTTGCCGGAAACCGGGGTGCCGGGGTGCCATGCCCACGCTTGTCGTGGGCATGTGTGTTGGTGTGGCCGGGGTCATAGTGTGGTTGGGGCCATTGCATGGCCACGCAAGCGTGGACCATGGCACCCGAGCACCCGACGTTCTACTCTGATCGGTTTTTCGTGGCGTGGCTGCGGTTGCGGGAGGCTTTTATCCAGCGGGCGACGGTGCCGATAAGTTCATCGCGATTGATGGGCTTGCTGGCGTAATCGTCACAGCCGACGTCGAGACATTTCTTTCGGTCGCCGCTCATAGCGTGAGCCGTGAGAGCGACGATAGGACCGCGATACTTTTCCTCACGCAGCAAGCGTGTAGCAGCATATCCGTCCATGACTGGCATTTGCATGTCCATAAGGATGACGTCGAAAGGCTGGTTGCGTTTGTCGGCTTCCAGGGCCAAGTCGACGGCAATCTGCCCGTTGTCGGCAACAATAATCTGGGCGCCAGCTTTTTTCAGCAATAATGAAATCAGTCGCTGATTGTCGAGTCCGTCTTCGGCCAAGAGCAGTTTAGAGTCGTGCAACACCTTCTTATCGTCTGAAAGTTGGTCGGCCTTGGTGGGATGTTGCACTATGAACAGGTCGTCGAGCATGGCAACATCTTGCAAGGGCCCGGTGTCGATGGTCACGGTGAAGGTGCTGCCCTGGCCCGGGGTGCTGTGAACTTGGGTATCTCCGCCAAGCATCTGCGAGAGGCGACGGCTGAGAACGAGCCCCAGACCGGTGCCGCCGTGCTGGCGTGAGGTGGAAGAATCGACTTGGGTGAAGGGTGAGAAAAGCTTGTTGATCTGCTCTTCGCTCATGCCGATTCCCGTGTCGGCGATATCGAATTGCAACTGTGGTTTTCGATCGGAAGGCTCGATCAGTTTGGCCGCTACACGCACTTCGCCGGTGTTGGTAAACTTGATTGCGTTGCCGACGAGGTTGATGAGAATCTGCCGTAGTCGAGTGGGATCGGATTGAATATACTCCGGTATGGGTCCATCGATTTCTATTTCCAGACCAATATTTTTCTCAATTGCCCTGACACGCATCAAGGAGGCGACTTCCTGCATGATTTTTGCGGGGCTGCACTGGACAGATTCGGTTTCAAACTTTCCGGCCTCGATTTTGGAGAGATCTAGGATAGCGTTGATGATTTCCAGCAGATGTTGCCCGTTGCGTTTGATTGTATCCGCGGCTTCGATGCTTTGTTTCGATCGACAACTTGTCGCAAGAACATCAACGTAGCCCAGGATGGCCGTCATTGGGGTGCGGATTTCGTGGCTCATGTTTGCGAGAAACTCGCTTTTCGCCTGTGAGGCCGCTGCGGCATCTTTTGAGAGTTGCACCAATCGCCTATTGGCGGTTTTCAATTTCTCGGCCAGTTTATTCAGTTCAGCGGTTCGAAGCAGAACCTGTTTCTCGACTTGGTCGGTGCGTTCGAAATTCATTTTGAGATAGAGAGTCGGCAAGGCAGTGAAAACCAAGCCTGCAATAAGCAATAACCAGGGCGTCCATGTTTCGTAAGCGTCGAAGAAAGCCGCTGTGGGGCGGCAACGAAGCAGCCATTTGTGCCCGTCCACCTGGAAAGATAATGTGCCCATCAGCGGTTTAGCTAAACCGAGGCTGACCAGCAAATCCGATTCCACGTTCCCGTTCTGCTCGAACGCATTTTGGGTGTATACGACCTTTTGGTTATTGGGGTCGGTGGCGTCAAGCAGTTGCACCCCTATCATTGCCGGATCGAAGGCTTCAAACGCTTCTTCCACAAGATAGTCATAGCGTAGGGCCATAACCACGAATCCCTCAAGGCTTTCGCGGCGGCCTGCAATCGTATAGTCGACGCCGTGTTGATCGTAGACGGGCAAGAAAAGCATGAACCCGAGATGTGTATCCTGGCCCGTGCCGAGCATAGTGGGTTGGGATACGGATATTTGGTTGTAGTCGCACGCTTGCTGAAGAGCATTTCTAGTTGTTTCCTTGGCGGCAAGATCGCGGCCTACCAAGCTTTCGTTTGTGGAATAGGGGTCTATATAGTAGACGGGGAAGTATTCCGCACGACGTGATGCCTTGGCCGTTTTGCCTTTTGAATCGTATTCAGTAACTTGGAATTTTTCCATGCCTTCGCGTCTGGCGGCTACTTCGTATTTATCGCGCTGGGCACGGGCAACTCTTGGGGCCCATGCCACGGCCTGAATATATGCTGCTTCGCGTAGAAACTCTTCGGTGGATACCGTGAATTCATCTCGGTCGACCGATTGGGATGCACGAAAAAAAGAACCTATGGCTTTTGCGGCAGAGCTTGCCTGGGTTACAGTTTGCTTTAATGCTTCAAGCCTACGTGCGGCACGGGCATGGAAATCGACGGCCAACTCGTGCTGATAGATGTTACGCGTAACAAAGAACAGGCTGAGCGTGAGCGCGGCGCCGACAATTGCCGTGAAGTATATTGGAAACGCCTTGCGTCGGGAAGTTTGCAGAATGGGCTTGTCCATAAACGGCTCTCTCCGACGAAACAATCGCAAGGGCTTTATCAACCACGACGTCGCCGAACGTGCATTACAGTGTATAAAAATAAGTGTTAAGGATTATTGGAATTGGAAACCGCGTTTTTCTCTTCGTTGACAATATCGGTATTCTTGAGCACGGACTCGGGTATGCGGATATCCAAAGTCGCGGCCGTCTCCAGATTCAACATCGACTGCCCGTGTCTGGCGGTTTTTATGGGGTAATCAGACGCTTTCTTGCCGGCAAGAATCCCCAGGGCAATCATGCCGGCCTCCCAGCCGTGCTCGACCCCTGATTCGACCATGCCGCATAGTCCGCCGTCGTCGATCGTAAATACGAAAAAACCGAGCAATGGTATCTTGCTGTTCTCGACAGTCCATTTCATAACATCGCGAGGTTCCATGCTTTTCAGGGAACCATTTAGTTTGACCGTATGATACATATAGGTGACGATGGCGTCGGCCGAATCTTGAGAGCGCAAAACGGCAGCTTTCCATTCCCGAAACGTATCGGGCATTTCCCAACTGACAACTTCTAGAAGGGGCTTCTGTTGCCGCATGTATTCAATCGCGCCGGCCGAGGTTGGAGAGTTGTCGCTGATGACCGCGATGCGACGAGCCTTCGGCACGATGGCTTTGAACATATTCAGCGTGGCAGCATAATAGGGACGTTCCAAGATGCCTGTGACATTTTTGGCGGGATAACCGTAGTCCGCCGGGTCCGCATTGACCCCACAGAACACAATCTGGGGACGGTCCTTTCCGGCGTACTGTTTTGCGAAGTACTTCTGTGCATTGTCATCCACGGCGATGACCACGTCGGGATTCCATGTCTCGACCACATTTGCGGCTTCCCGACCCGCTTGCTGCTTCCAAGCTTCGTCGCTGCGTCGTTTTGTATCCATGTAAAAAACTTCGTAGTCGACATCCGAATTCTCGAAGCTTCTCTTCACGCCGCGGGTGATTTGAGCCACCCACTCATATTCTTTGTGGTAGCTATGGACAAGAAGCACTTTTTTATGCGGCGCTTTGTTCAGGCGTTCTTCCGCTAACGGCATGTTTTTCGAGGGGCCTTTTGTATCTTGCGACACCTCCTGGGGTGACTGCCGATGGCAACCGCACGAAAACATCGGACACAGCACCAGCATCACGATTCCGACGTGTCGAAACGAGCCTGCAATATTAGCCACCGTTTTATGGGAAATGTTTTGATGCGATCCCGTATTGTTCATGACGCGGGTTCTCGTACATATCAACTGTTTTACTTGCGTATTAATCTCTCGCCTTGGAAAAAATACTACACCGTCGAAGAAAGCACTTGAAAGAGAATGGATCTTGCATTGCCTTTTGCTAACAAAACGAAAACAAAAAGTAATAATCGACATAAACTGTTTGCTGACAACGTCATGTAGCCCAGATGGGGATCGGGTGTTACCTGAAATCATTACACGATCAACGAGTCGCATTCAGGCATGTTTTTGAACGTTCGAGTACATGCTGTGCTTGCGTGGCTTCCTCTACGCCCAATATCACAATCTGACTGAGGCTGTAGACAAATTCGAAACGTTAAATAAAAGATTGACCTGGAAGGCTACCTTGTTATTATTCATTGATCCGTGTCCGGTTCATACTTCAAGGTACGATTTGAGTATCGAGTTCGACAATTACTTCTTTCAAACAGAAAAAGGTGAGGCACATTATGAAAATGAAACTATCACAATTCACTTTAGTCGTCGCGTTTCTCGCTATATTCGCTAACAAAGCGACCCCGCATTGCGAGATACCCTGTGGAATTTACGACGACCAGTTGCGTGTCAAACTGCTGCTGGAACACATTACCACTATCGAGAAATCCATGAAGCAAATCGTGGAACTCGAAAAGGCGGACCACCATCACGCCAATCAACTGGTGCGCTGGGTGATGAATAAAGAAAAACACGCCGACGAATTGCAGGAGATCGTGGCGCAGTATTTCATGACCCAACGCATTAAACTCGGCGCGAAAAACTATGCCGAAAAGCTGGGTGTTTTGCATCAAATGCTCGTCTATGGCATGAAATGCAAGCAGACGACCGATCTGGCCAATGTGGAGAAACTGCGAGCTCTTGTGAAGGAGTTCGAAGGGTTGTATTTCGTCAAGTAGCAACCCCCTGGGGCATCAGTGCCTCACTCATACGCCCTGGGGCATCAGTGTCTCACTCATACGCCCTCGGGCGTCGGTTTAGCACGAAATATCGCAACACCAGTCCGGTGAGAATCAGGCTGCCGCCGACAATTGTCCAGGTGGCGGGCGTTTCGCCCCAGACTAAATAGACCCAAACCGGCAACAGCATGGGTTCGACCAGTCCGATGGCCACTACCTCTTGGCTGCTGACGGCTTGCAGTCCCTTTAGGATCAAGACATAGGGTATTGCCATTTGCAGCATCCCGAACCCGGCCAGCACGGCCAGTTGCGTTAAGTTCGGCCAAACGTTTATCCAGATCACCCAGGGCAACAGCACCACGGCGGCCGTAACGTGGCACAATGCGACCAGCCAAAAAGGGTTCTCGGCCCGCAGGGCGCGCATGCCGACTATCACGCAGGCGTAACTTAATCCCGAGAGCAGGCCGGAGAAAACTCCGATGCTATTGGTTCCTCCGCAATGGGCAAGTTCCATGCAGACGATCAGCCCCACGCCCAACATGCCAAACGCCAGGGGGACAAGATCCTTTCGCTCCAGAGGTTCGTGGAAGATGAACACGGCCATAAGGAAAACCCACCACGGGGCTGTCGACTGGAGCCAGATCGAATTGGCCGCGGTCGTAAGTGCCATGGCCGTCAGGTAGGTCACGTTCATCAACGTGAAACAAAGTGCAAGTGGCACAAGCCCGCGACGCCAACGCGGACGTCGTACCATGGGCAATAGCAACAAGGCCGCGAATACGGCCCTCCAGAAAGCCAGCAGCGGACCGCGCTGAGCGTCTGACCAATCGTCGAAAACCGGCGCCTTGGCAAACAGCCCGCTGCTGCTCCAGAGCAATGCCGCGGCCAACACATAGAGCCGCCCGGCCAGCTTGCTTTGGGTTGGTTTGTCGATGAAAGATGCGGAAATGATTGGCATGAATGGGCATCACAGCATGATATCGAGGATGAAAGAATCAATGATAAATTGCGCGGCCAAGTGGAGCGACAAGTTTAGCGACCGCACGCGTCTGTGGCTAGCGGGCCGAATCATTTTTAGCGGTTCTTGGTGCGTCGCGGACGCACCCTACGGTTTTTGGGGCGCTACCACCGGATAGCACTTCCAGCGGCTGGATTCGTGGCTTTCAAGCTTGCCGTGCGGGGCTCGAACGATGAACGCCGCGGTTTTGGGCATGGTTTCGATCAGCTTCAGACCGGCCGTTGGCCCCATAACGCTTAGTGCCGACGCCAGTCCGTCGGCCGCCATGCCGTCGGGCGCGATTACGGTAACGCTGCTGCGATCCGTAAGCCCCACGCCCGTGCGCGGATCGACTA
>CAZISU010000238.1:0-7740 GCA_964541935.1 uncultured Planctomycetaceae bacterium
TTTAAGCAACTGTACCTGCCCGACGGCCTGGAGAAGCTCTGTTCGTATTACCAGGGCATGGTCTTGCTGGCCGGCGTTACCGGTTCGGGCAAAACGACCACCATCGCCTCGATGTTGGACTGGATCAACCAGCAGTATTACAAACATATCCTCACGCTCGAAGATCCCATCGAATTTACCTTCACCGAGAATAAATGCCTGATCAACCAGCGCGAGATCGGTATGGACGTGAAGGACTTCATGACCGGTATGAAACATGCCGTGCGTGAAGACCCCGACGTCATTCTGGTGGGTGAAATGCGCGACCGCGAAACGTTCGAAACGGCCATTCAGGCGGCCGAAACTGGTCACTTGGTGTTCGGTACGATCCACGCCTCGACCGCGCCGAGTACCATCGGCCGTATTCTCGACCTCTTTCCCCAGGAAATGCATAACGCCATCCGCAGCGCCCTGGGATTCAACATGAAGGCCATTATCGCGCAGAAGCTTTTGAAATCGATCAAAGAAGGTGTGCAGCGGGTGCCCACGGTCGAAATCATGACCTTTAATCCCACGGTGCGAAAGCTGGTCCTCGAAGGCGAGGACGAAAAGCTGCCCGACGCCATCCGCATCGGCGCCGAAGAGGGAATGCAAAGCTTTACGATGAGCCTCAAGAACCTAGTCGACCAAGATCTGATCGACCGGGCAACGGCTTTCGAGGTGGCCCCCAACCCCGAAGCCCTGAAGATGGCACTCAAAGGTATCGAAGTCAGCGAATCTGGAATGCTCTAATGTATAGACTCCTTTTGTCACTTATTGTTGTATTTTTTATGGTCGCGGTGGCCGTTGACAGTCTGTCGGCGCAAGAGCCAGTTGGTCAGCCTGCGGACGCCGCAGCAACTCCCGCGCCGGCAACTCCCGCGCCGGCAAATGCCGCGCCGGCAAATGCCGCGCCGGCAAATGCCGCGCCGGCAAATGCCGCAGATAATGCCCCGGCACCTCAAGACGCGCCGCCGAAGGCTTTCAAACGCGGTACGGGCCAGTACATGAGTTGGCTGAAAATCATGGCCGCCTGGCTGATTTTCCTGATGTGGGTCGGTACCACCGACTGGGTCAGCCGCGACTGTCAGGAAATGCATCTTCAATACCTCCGCTGGAATCCCATTGTGTTCGGCGTGTTCTTGGGCTTCTATGTGTTGATGTGGTTGTTGCCCTGGTTCTGGCTGGGATATCCGATGTTGATAGTCGCGTATGTCGCGCCGTTGGCGACCTACATTATTTATCGTAACGGCCAGGTAGATGCGTCACAGCAAGTGCTCACCCCGGCCCACATTCGCTTCTGGCTTTCACAGCGACTTTCCGGAGTAGAATCCGAGAAAAAGAAAGAATGGGAGAAGGGCCCGCCGGTAACGCTTACGGCCACCGGTGGCGAAAGCGAACGCGACGACACGGCCCATCTTCTGGCCGCGCGCCAAACGCCCGGCTTCAACGACTCGCGTGGACTGCTGGCCGAGGCACTCATGCGTCGCGCCTCGGCGATCATGCTCGAATACTCGCAGCAATCCGTGGGCGTGCGTTACATGATCGACGGCGTTTGGCACAACGACGAACCCCAAGAGCGTGAAAACTGTGATCCCTTGCTCGAGTCGTTCAAGGTTCTGGCCGGTTTGAATCCACAGGAACGTCAAGCTCGTCAGAAGGGCACTTTTCAGATCGAATACGGGGGCGTCAAATACGCCGCCTCGCTGGCCAGCCAGGGCACGCAGGCCGGTGAGCGCGTGCTGCTGCAATTCGACCCCGCCAAGGTTCAGTTCAAGAGCCTGGACGATCTGGGCATGCGTGTGAAAATGCAGGAACAGGTGCTTGCGACCATCGACCAAAAAGATGGTTTTGTGGTATTTTCGGCCATGCCCGCCTCGGGGCTGCGTAGCACGACAGCCATGGTGTTGCATAAAACCGACCGTTTCACACGCGAGTTCATGGCCGTCGAGGACGCGGCGAACCGCTACGAGCCGGTCGAAAACGTTCCGGTAACCACCTACAATTCGGTCGAAGGCCAGACGCCCGACAGTATTCTTACGAAGGTGTTCCGCACGGTTCCCGACGTCGTGGTGATCCGCGATCTGACCAATGCCGAAACCGTTCGCATGATGTGCGAAGCGACTACCGACGAAAAGATGTTCGTGGGCACGATTCGGGCCAAGGACTGCGCCGAAGCGATGTTGCGCGTGCTGGCCATGAAGGTCAATCCGAAACTGTTTGCCAAGAACATTACGGCCGTTTTGAACCAGCGATTGATCCGCAAGCTGTGCGACGAATGCAAAGAGGCCTATGCCCCCACACCGCAGGTATTGCAGCAGTTGGGCATCCCGCAAGGCCGGGTGCAGGCTTTCTATCGTCCACCGCAGGAGCCCGAGGAAGTTTGCCCCGAGTGTAACGGCATCGGCTACAAGGGCCGAACCGCGATTTTTGAATTGATGGTTATCGACAACACGGTTCGCAAGCTCTTGGCCTCGGGCGCCAAGTTGGAACTCGTGCGCCAAGCCGCCGCCAAGGCCGGAATGCAGAATCTGCAAGCCGAAGGCGTAATCCTGGTCGCCAAAGGGGTAACCTCCTTACCGGAGCTGATGCGGGTTATGAAACAGTGATTAGAGGATAGAGGGCAGAGGACAGACGGCAGAAGACCTGTGCAATTGAGAAAATAGATATTTCGGAGCGCTACCGTGTCATTTATATTTACCGCGCTGTTATTCGTGATTTTCGTAGCTGTCGCCATCAGCCTCTATACCGAAGGGCTGTGGGGGAACGCGCTGCGGCTGATAAACGTTGTTACCGCCGCGCTTTTGGCTACGAACTTTTATGAGCCGTTGGCCAATTGGCTCGAAGGTATGGGCGCGTTTGCGTCATATAAATACCTGCTAGACTTCATCTGCCTGTGGCTGTTGTTCGGCGTTTCCATGGGCTTGCTACGCGGCATGACCGACTACATCAGCAAGGTGAAAGTCCGCTTTCTTGGGATCGTCGATCAGGTCGGTTCCGGCATCCTAGCCTGTTGCGTGGCCGCGGTCATGGTCTCGTTCGTGACCATGACAATGCATACGGCCCCCTTGGCCGAAAAGTTCATGTTCGGCGGCTTCCAGTCCGATACACCGATGGTCATGGGCCTTGCTCCCGACCGCAAGTGGCTGGGTTTCTCGCGCACGGTTTCGAGTGGCGCCTTCTCCCGCTCGCCGGCCAGGCCGTTGGACCCGCAGCACTTTCGCAGTCAATATAAAGAGCGTCGTAAAGAGATCGAATCGCATGTGACATCGACAGGAAAAATTCGCGCAAATTAATGGAATGACATGTCCGACAATAATCACAAATCGGCCCATCTAAGTGAATCTCCCGAAGCCGAGGCCTGCGAGCAATATCGCTCGGTGAGCGGGTTGGCGATCTTCGGATTGTTTTTTGGGCTGCTCTCGCCGGTGGCTCTGACCGGTCCGGCCGGATGGCTGGTTCCCGTGGTGGCGGCGATAATCTGCCTGGCCGCCCTGTGGCGAATTCGGCTTAAGCCCGAAACCATGATCGGTCGCAAAGCGGCCATTTGTGGGCTAGTTTTGGCGGTTCTCTTCGCGGCGACGGCCGTCAGCCAGTGGTTCGGCCACCGCTGGATCATTGAGCGTCAGGCTCGTGGAATCGCAAGCTCCTGGTTCGAGTTGCTGGCCGACGACCAGCCGCTGAAGGCGCATCAGTTGAATCTCATCCCGGGCGAGCGGAAACCGCTGGACGGTCCATTGCTTCACTTTTACCAACGCGGCCCGAAGCTTAGGGACGAGTTGGACAAGTTCCTGGAAAACCCACTCGTTCGCACGGTGCTTGCCTTGGGCAAGAAAGCCGATATCCGCTTTTACAAGAGCAGCGGTATCTGGGGCCCGCCCGGCAAGGAAAACGTGCAAGAGATCTACTCGATTAGTTACGACGACAAGGACGGGCAGCGAAAAACCTTTTTCGCAACTGTTCTGCTGAGACGATTTCCGCCCGAGTCGGCAGAGAAGATCAATTGGGTGGTCGCCGATTTCGAAGGCGGCGTTCGAGCGCCGTGGATCTCGGAAGAAGAAACCAAAGCACGTCCGGACGATGAATCCTAGGGATCTTGGGCCGTTGAGCACTATCCGACCGGTTTTTGTCATCGATCGATTCTGGCCGCTTTTCGACGGGGCGGGGCGGACGGTGGGCGATTTGGCCGTCGAGTTTCATGAGCGAGGAATGACCGGTCGAGGATCGTCGGGCACGATTCTTACGGCCCGCTCTCAGAAGGATTGGGCGGATACTATCGCGTTGCACGGCATGAGTGTGCATCGCTTGGCGGAACCGCCGCCGATCACGGATACGCTCAAGGCCCGTTGGGCAACGGCACGCTACATTCGCGCGATTGCCGCCTGGTTGCGACACAACCGCGAACTGTATGATGTCATTTTCGTGTCGGGCTTACGACACGAAGCCTATGCGGCCATGACGGCCTTTGGGCGTGGGGCGGGTGTGCCGATCATACTTCGTGGCGAACGGCCCGGGCGAGAGGGCGATTGTGTTTGGCAGCTCGATACGCCTGGTGGGCGACGGATCAAGCGGCGATTGATGAAGGCCGACGCTTTTGTGGCGCCCAGCCGTCAAATCCACCGCGAGTTGATCGCGGCCGGCTACGACCGCGGACGTATCCATTATATCCCGCACGGCACGCGTATCGTCGATTGCCGGCTGGCGAAAGACGAGCGGCGGAAAAAGGCCCGCGGTGTGTTGTCCGCCGCCAGCCCGGCCTTGCAGATGCCGTCTTGGGCGCCGCTGGCGGTTTTTACCGGCCAGCTTGTGGCCGAAAATCGTTTGGATGCGTTAATCGCCGCCTGGCCTCAGATCGCCGCGCGTTGGCCCAACGCACGGTTGTGGCTGGCCGGCGACGGGCCGGAAAAATCGATGCTGCAAGTGCAAATCACGAACCTCAACCTGGCCGACCGCGTGCGGCTGGTGGGTACGTTCGACCACGTCGACGACCTCTTGGACGCGGCCGACGTTTTCGTTCACCCGGCCCACGGCGAAGACCTGCCGGTGTCGACACTCGAGGCCATGGCCGCTGGGCTGCCGGTGATTGCGGCTGCGAACGGCTCAAACCGCGATCTTATCACACATGCCGGCGACGGGCTGTTGTTCGAACCGAAACCTCCGCACACCGACGGCGGCGCGTATCCCACGCTGGCCGAGGCCATATTTCATCTGTTCGACGACCCGGACCTGGCCAGTCGATTCGGTTCGGCCGGGCGGCGGGCGGTCGCCCAGCGGTTTGATCTTGCCAAATGTGTTGATTCGTATATAAATTTATTTGAAGAGCTACTGCCGCAATGTTAGCGGCAGGGCTTGTCCCCGCGCTGTTACGTAATATGCAAAAAATACTACAGATTATTCCCACTCTCGACCGGGCGGGTGCCGAGAAGCAGATGTGCCTTTTGGCTCAAGGTTTGCCTCGCGAACGGTTCGACGTGCACGTTTGCGTGCTGACACGCAGCGGGCCGCTGGCCGCGGAATTGCAGCGGGCTGGGATTTCCACGCACCTGATCGGCAAGCGGTGGAAGCTCGACCCGATGGCCTTCGCGCGGCTGAAGAAGCACATCGCCACGGTGCGGCCCGATTTGATTCACACTTGGCTCTTCGCCGCCGATAGCTACGGACGCGCGGCCGGCAAGGCGGCCGGGGTGAAGCACTTCGTCTGTGGGCTGCGTTGCGTCGATCCCTGGAAGAGCGGCTACGAGTTGATGATCGACCGGCGTCTGGCCCATCGTACCGACCGCATCGTGGCCAACAGCCCGGGCGTGCGCGATTTCTATATCTCGAAGGGGTTGCCGGCGGACAAGATGACGGTTATCACCAACGCGGCCGTTGCATCTCAGCCGTCGCCGCAAATCACACGGCGGCAATTGCTCGACGAGTTGGGCCTGGCGGACGATGCGCGGCTGATCGGCATCGTCGGGCGTTTCTGGCCGCAGAAGCGGATCAAGGATGCCATCTGGGCCACCGATCTGTTGAAGGTCATCCGCGACGACGTGCATCTGCTGGTGATTGGCGACGGCCCGCAACGCGAACGGCTGCTGAAATATCGCGATCAGGTAGAAATTACCGACAAGGTCCACTTCCTGGGCGAGCGTTCGGACGTTGGGGCCTTGCTGCCGCACCTGGATGTGCTCTGGTCGACCAGCGGCTACGAAGGTCAGTCAAACGCCATCATGGAAGCCATGTCGGCTGGCGTGCCCGTGGTAGGCACCGACATAGCGGGTACCCGCGACCTGATAGTCGAAGACGAAACCGGCTACCTTGTCCCCGTTGGCGATCGAGCGGCCTTGGCGCGGGCGGCGCAACGCGTGATCGATAACCCGCAACTGGGCGAGCGGCTGGGGCAGGCCTCACGCCAGCGCATGGCCACGCAGTTCAGTGTGGAGAAGATGATCGAAAGTTATGCTACGCTTTATGACGAGGTTTTGGACTAGGAGTAGGGTGCGTCCGCGACGCACCATGAATTGCTAAACACTTTACAATAGGGGAAAATTACGATGAAAGCGCAAGTCGATCAAGACATCTGCACGGGCTGTGGCCTTTGCCCGGACGTTTGTCCCGAGGTGTTCGAGATAGGCGACGACGATCTCGCCAAAGTCAAGGTTGCTACGGTCCCATCCGAGGCCGAAGAGTCGTGTCGCGAAGCGGCCGAGCAGTGCCCTGTTGAGGCGATTAGCGTGGAGGAATAGGTATTCTTCGGCCAGAAGAAAGTTTGTGGCATTTTTTAACACGAAACTTTGAAAGCACGAAAGATTGGGCCGAGAAGCCGTTTTTTGGTTTTAGACATTTTGTTCTTTCGACTTTTCGTGGTTCCTTTACAATTATTATCGCTTATTGGTTTATAATGGCCAAAGCCTCGATCATTATCGGCAGCGTTTCGATAACAACCTTCATGATCTGCATGGCAATATTCCAGTTTTTCATCCACGGTGAGCAGGATTGGAATCTCGGGATTGCAACAGCGGTTTGCTTTATGGCGTCAATTTCTCTTGGAATAGTCGGACTTGTGATATCCATAATCGCCCTACGTCTTCGAGCTCAACCACAATGGATGGCAAGAATCGGCTTGGTCATCAACTCGATTCCGGGCTTGTGGCTCGTATTAGGAAAAATCTTAAAATAACCCAAACCTGACACCTGACACCCGAAAATGCCCGACCTCATTGCCCAAGGCCAAGAACCACAGCAACGCTGGCGACGTACGTTGCCCGAGGGGGAAGTTGTTGTGTTGGGGCGTTCGGCTGGTGTTTGGGCGGTGCCTTGGGATCAGCATGTTTCGCGGCGGCACGTTGAGGTTGAGTTGGAAGATAATCGGCTGCGGGTTAGCTGTTTGCCCGGGGCCAGCAACCCGGCCTATTATCGCGGGCGGGAGGCGGAGAGCTTTCGGCTCTCAAGCGGCGAGCACTTTGTGATTGGGAGCACGACCTTTACGCTTTCGGACCAGCGGGTTACGGTGGCGGCCGATTCGCCCCGCCCGGCCCAACAGCAGACGTTCAGCTCGCAGTTCTTGCAGCGGATCACGTTCCGCAACCCGGACCATCGTATCGAGATCCTCAGCCGTCTGGTGCCGGCCATTTCCGAGGCGGCCGGCGACAGCCAGCTACGCGTGCGGCTGGTAAGCATGTTGTTGGCCGGTGTGCCGCGGGCCGACACGGCGGCCATCGTGGCGGTAGAAAACACGGC
>CAZISU010000239.1:0-7734 GCA_964541935.1 uncultured Planctomycetaceae bacterium
TTTCTCGCTGGCGGTGGTGTAAATAACCTCGGGCTGTGGGAGTTCTTGTTGCGCGGTCGCGGGTTGGTTAGTTGAATTTTCGGCAACTGCTTCTGGGGCGGGAATTCTTGGTTGTTCGTGATTTGCCGGCTTGGTTTCGCCTTTGTTGCCGGGGTCGTTGAGGAGAACTGCCTGACGGGCCGTTTTGTTTGCCCATTCGGCGTGCGAGCGGCGAACGTGGGTCAGGCGTTTGGTGAAGTCGGGTGGGAAGAACAGCGCGGCGTCGTAGCGGCCGCTATGTACGGCCTCGCGGGCTTCCTCAGCGGTGGTGATTAGCGGCGCGGACAAGACGCCGTCGTTAGCGGCTGCGGATTTTTCATCTTCGGGTTCGGAGCGGGCGAAATGTACCTCTAGCAAACGGTGTTTGCCGGCTTTGCTGAAGAGGTGGGGGGCGAAATGCTTGTTCGCGACCAGGGCCGGGGCATCATCGGATTCTTCGTAGCCGACAATCAGGACGGACGTGGGCTGCTCTTGCATGAACTGCGAGATCTGGAAGAAACTCATGCCCAGCAGCGGGTAGAGCAGCAGTGGGAGCACCACGATCATGAACACGGTGCGGCGATCTCGCAACTGATCGCGGACCTCGCGTGCAAGGATCAGCTTTACGTTCGTCCAGTTCATGCGTGCTTTCGAGCGGTACGGGGAGATCTGACTGTTGTGGTTATGGTATTAACGCGGAGGCGTCTGCGGGGCAATCTTGCGATGCCTCGTGTGATATCAACTGGAAGAAGAGTTCTTCCAGGTCGTGTTCTTCGTAGCGCGTGCGCAGTTCGTCGAGTGTGCCTTCGGCCAGGATTCTGCCTTGGTAAACAATGGCCACGTGGTCGCAAAGCTTCTCGGCTTCGCGCATGATGTGTGTCGAGAAGATGATGCACTTGCCGTTGTCGCGCAGCTCGGCGATGGTATCGAGAAGGGCGCGGGCGACGAGCACGTCGAGGCCGGCGGTTGCTTCGTCGAAGATCAGCACGGGCGGGTCGTGGATGATTGCCCTGGCGACTGAGACCTTTTGTTTCATGCCGGTCGACATTTTTGCGCCTAGAAGATCGCGGATGTCGTTCATCTTCAGGCGAGTGAAGACGTTTTCCATGCGCTCGCGTAGTGGTTCGCGGGCGATTTCGTGCAGGCGGCCGAAATATTCGACCATTTCCCAAGCGGTCATGCGGTCGTAGATGGCCGTGTTGGCCGACATGAATCCGATCTGACGGCGGACTTGGGAGGGTTGCACGAGGACGTCGTATCCGTTCACGCGGGCGGTGCCGGCGGTGGGTCGCAGGAGCGTACTGAGGATACGCAGGGTTGTGGTCTTGCCGGCGCCGTTGGGGCCCAGTAGTCCGAAGACCTGGCCCGGCTTGGCGCGGAAGCTGATCCCGTCGAGGGCCACGAAGCGGCCGCGACGTAGGTCTGCATAGTGTTTCGAAAGTCCTTCGACGTGAATCATTGTGAGGAGATCGTCTAGATTCTAGAAGCCCTTATTATAGCTTAGCTTACGTTCATTGTCCGAGTGTTTTCGTGGGGAGGCTCGGTGAGTTGGTAGAACACGTTTCGGCGGCGGGGTTCGAACCCCGCATTGGTGATTGCACGGCGTAGTTGCTGTTCGTCGATGCGGAATTTTGTTCCGGCGGCGGCCACCACGTTTTCTTCTATCATTAGGCTGCCCATATCGTTAGCGCCGAAGAGCAGTGCTGCCTGGCCGGTGTCGAGGCCCTGTGTTACCCAGCTTGCTTGCAGGTTCTGGAAGTTGTCTAGAAATAATCGACTGACGGCCAACATTCTCAGATATCCGAAGGCGCCGACCTTTGGGCGGCCCTCTAAATCGGTATTGCCCGGCTGAAAGGTCCAACAGATAAAAGCGGTAAAACCGGAGGTTTGGTCTTGCAAATCGCGTAGGCGCTGTAGGTGTTCGATGCGTTCGGCAGGCGTTTCCAGGTGGCCGAACATCATGGTGGCCGAGCCGCGTCCGCCTTGTTCGTGCCATTGGCGAGCGATGTCGAGCCAACCGCCGGCCGAGACCTTGCAGGGGCTGACCTTCTGGCGAACGCGGTCGACCAGTATCTCGGCCCCGCCGCCGGGCAGGCTGCCCAGTCCGGCGTCGCGGAGTCGGGCTATGACCGTCGGCGTGGGCAGGCCGGAAATTTGTCCGATGTGGTAAATCTCGGGTGGGCTGAGCCCGTGGATGTTGATTTGGGGGAAGTTCGTGCGGATGTCGCGGAAGAGTTGCTCGTACCACTCGATATCGAGGCCCGGATGGAGGCCGCCTTGCAGGAGGATCTGGTCACCGCCAAGTTCGATGGTTTGGCGGATTTTCTCGAAGAGTTCGTCGCGTGCAATAACATAAGCGTCGTCGTCGCCGGCATGACGCGAGAAAGCACAAAAGCGGCAATCGCTGGTGCAAATGTTCGTGTAGTTGATGTTGCGGTCGATGTTGTAGGTGCGATATGACTGGGGATGCAAGCGGCGCGTGACGGCGTTTGCAGCTTGAGCCAGCGGCGCCAGTTCGGCGTGGTTGAAGAGGTGCAAAGCATCATCGGCGCTGATTCGCTCGCCACTGGCTGCCCGCTCGATCAGATTTTTTGTTGACGAAGGCAAGCTTTGCTCCGGGGGGGCATGAGGTTTCAGTTGTCAGTTATCAGACTTGGGACTTGGGCATTGGAACATTGGACATTCTTTCTTCATTCGAGCTTCCTCATTCGACATTTTCTATCCTCTGTCCTCTATCCTCTGTCCTCTCCCCTCTCCTCCCCTCCCCTCCAGGCACCAACCCATGGCGGGTTGCTAGCTCGTAGAACTGCTGCAAGCCACGTTGTTCGGCGGGGCCGAGGTGATATGTTAAGTTGTCGCGGAGGTATGTGTGGCAATGTTCGACTGTAAGCCCTAGTGACGGGGTTTGTGTTCGGGCGATTTCCTCTAACATGCCCATGCCTCGGTCGCGGGCAAGGTTCAGTAGCCGGGTTAGTTCATTTAAGCTTTCCTGACCCGCGGGCAGATCGGCACGAGCAATCCACATAGCGAAAACGAACGGTAAACCAGTCCAATTGCACCACTCGCGGCCAAGATCCCAAACAAACTCACAGTGACCTTCTATGGGTATCATACCACGATCACCAATAAGCATGACGGCATCGGCGTCGGAATCTGCCGGCGACCCGCCCATCGGAAGAGTGGAGATTTGTGGGTGGACGTCAAACCGCTCGGCAAGCAGGATACGCGTGAGAGCGGCGCTGGTTCGCGAGCCCTCGTCCAGGGCTAGCGTGCGAATTTGAGAAACTGGGACTCGTCCATAAAGTTTGACGCTTTCGACGGGACCGTTACAACCCACACAGGCGTCAGAAACTATTGAGTACCCCCCGTGGCGCAGGTATTCAATCGATGGAATTAGGGCCACATCCAGGCTGTGGTCGGCCAATCCGCGGGCCAGACGGCTGGGTAAATCGAGCAGAATGCGTGTGTCTGCGATTTTTGAGTCTTGAATCAGCTCACTAAGGCAGTAGATCAAGGGCTTGGCGTTAAGATAGCTAACCGCTCCGATGCGTAATGGTACGTGGTTTTCTGAAGTTGGAACTGGCAAATTGGGTTGAGGATTTTGTGGCACGGGCTGTTCCTGAGGCATCCGGTTGCTTGGTCTGGGCCGATAAAACCGGATTATATGTGCAGTTCAGACGTGGCGGAAGGGCCGCAAGGGTGGCTTTTACACGTCGCATCCTTTGCTCCCTCTTGGGAGGCAAGGTACTAGCCGGTTTGACCGCTTGAGCTTCTGGACGTAGTGTTTAATTGTGAAATGGAGTCATAGTTTGAAATATTGTCGGCGGGTAATACTCGTGACGTTTGGCGCGGTTTTGATTTTTTTCAGAGTAGTGGTTTTTTAAATGTCTAATCAGCTTGATGATACTCTTTTGGCGCGTTTGGCGCGTGGCGAGCATTCTTTGGAAGAGGCCGATGGGTTGGCAGCCAGTCGGCCCGAGCAGGGTGAGGACTCGAAGTCGGCGGTGGTTGCCGAAGACAATGATCTCGACGCAATTCTCAAGCGCATAAACAGTATGGCCGACGGAGAGCCGAGCACTGCAAAGGCAGTGGCGGCCGAAGCGGCGTGCGACGATGCGAACACTTTCGTGCCGGTCGAGCCTGAGTCGTTTTACGACGCCCAGTTGACCGACACCGAAGTGGAGTCCTTGGCCTTAAAATATCTCTTGGCCCGGGGCAATATTACGGGGCGCGGCATTGCCGATCAGGTTAAGCTCCCTTTTGTCTTGGTGAACGAGTTGCTTTGTAACTTGAAAAACGAACAACTGCTGGTGCATCGCGGTTCTGCGCCAATGAACGACTATGAGTATCAATTGACCGACTTGGGTCGCGAGCGAGCGCGTCGTTACTCGGTACACTGCACGTATTTCGGCTCGGCGCCGGTTTCGTTGGGAGATTACGTGGCTAGTGTCAAGGCACAATCGTTGGCCGGCCAGCGGATTAAAGATGAAGACCTGCAGCGGGCGTTTTCCGATCTTTTGATCAACAAGAAGATGTTCTCGCGTCTGGGGCCGGCCATGAATTCGGGGCGTGGTTTGTTTCTGTTCGGCGCGCCCGGCAACGGAAAAACCAGCATCGCCGAGCGGGTTACACGCGCGTTTGGGCGATACGTATGGATTCCACGCGCGATTGGCATAGACGGCGAGATCGTGCGCGTTTTCGATCCTGTCAGCCACGTTGAAAAACCGCTGGCAGACTGTGAAGGACTGTACGACCAACGCCACATCGACCGTCGTTGGGTGCAAATCGAGCGTCCCACGATTATTGCCGGCGGCGAACTGACGATGGAAGCTTTGGAGGTTACGATAAACCGCGCGACGGGTATCTGCGAGGCGCCGTTGCAATTGAAGAGCAACTGTGGCACGCTGGTAATCGACGACTTCGGCCGACAGCGGATGCGAATCGACGAGTTGCTCAACCGCTGGATTCTGCCTTTGGAGAAACGTTACGACTTCCTCAGCCTGCCGAACGGGAAAAAGATCGAAGTGCCCTTTGACCAATTGATCGTGTTTTCGACGAACCTCGAACCGCGCGATCTGGTGGACGAGGCGTTTTTGCGTCGAATTCCCTATAAGATCGAGGTTATCGATCCCAGCGAGGAGGAGTTCCGCGAGCTGTTTAGCATGATGGCCAAACAACTGGGCATCGAGCTAGCTCGGGAGCCGCTCGATTATCTCATCAAGGAACACTACCAGAAAGTGGGCCGCTCGTTCCGTTGCTGTCATCCGCGCGATTTGCTGATGCAGGTGAAAAGTTTCTGCGTATATATGGATAGGTCAGTGGAGTTGACGTCCGACCATATCGATGTTGCGGTGGAGAACTATTTCGCGGTGATGTAGGGTTATCAGTCGGGTGTTTCAAACGCAGTTAGCGAGCTAACAGCCCGTTGAAAAAGTCAAAAGGGTTGCTGAACGCCACGGTCCGTTTGCTCACGGGTCCAGCGGGGCGGGAAGACTGGGTTGCCCCGCAGTAATGATCGAATCGTTTGTTAAGTTCGACATCAGCGTTGCCGTCACTTCGACATGTTGCTGGGGATTCATTGTCCCCGCCGCGGTCAAAGCGTTTATGTTTCGCATGAGCGCCTTGTCATGCGGTGCAATATTTCGGGCATGTTCGAAGCAACGCGTTGCCTCTGGGATTTCTCGCATAGCAAACTTGGTACACGCGCGGTAATGCCAGTAACAAGCCGGCTCTCGCCCGAGGTTGCTGGTCGCTGCCGCCATGACCTCCTCAGCGTCGGCGTACCTGTGCACTTGGATATAGGCTCTGGCCAGATCAGTATAGGAAAGCAACATGTCCGGATGCCGGGCGAGAATCTGCTCGCGCTGGGCAACGGAGAATGATGGGAACGGCGCCTCCACTTGGTGGTACTTTTTCGCCATTTCGGTAAGCGCGGCAATCGTATCCGGATCCCTCTCCGAAAAATTCATGCAAAACTGGTCCCTGTGGTCGGAAAAGAAGTGTTCCTCGTTAATATACCCTTTGGTTTTGGCGATTTGGAATTCCTCGGTTTCCGGCATAATGAGTGGCATACTACATTCCACCATTGGGGGCTGCATCTCGTCCAAGAAATTTAATGTCTCTTGAACCGTGGCTGCCGTTTCTCCGCGATTGCCCATCATGATGTAGTACCACACACTCATGCCAAGTTCCTTGCCCATCGCTGTGGCGCTGCGTATCTGCTCGATGTTTGTTTGTTTGCGGATGTTTTTTAGGATTATGGGGCTTGCTGATTCGACACCCAGGCAAAGCGAGGTACACCCGGCCCGCCGCATTGCAATAAGCACGTCGCGGTTGACGCAGTCGACTCTCGTATTGCACGACCAAACGAAATCGAGCTGCCGCTCGACGATGCCGTTGCAGATGTCAAGCATTCTCGACTTTTTAGCGGTGATCGTGTCGTCACCGAAACGGAGCAAGGGCTGGAGGTGCCGCTGGGTAAATGCTTCGATTTCCTCTACCACGTGTCCGGCCGAGCGGAAACGAATCTTTTGTCCCCATAGTTTGGGAGTGCCGCAGAAAGTACATTTACCCGGACAGCCGCGCGAACTAACCGTCAGGTTGTGGCGATAGTATTTCCACGTTTTCCCCAGGCTGTCCAAGTCGACGACCGGCGGCCTGGGTGGTCCGATCAGCGGGCCGCTGCCGTTGTTGCGAAAAGCTGTGCCGGGCACATTGACTGTCGGTTGCCCTGCGGCCACCCGTTGGGCCAGATCCAACAAGGTATATTCGCCTTCGCCGATAACAACCGTGTCGGTGCTCGGGTAGTGGTCGAGCCACTCGGTTGCCAAGCACGAGACGTGAGGCCCGCCGACGGTAACGTGGGCGTCCGGATACATGGCCTTGATCTCATCGCCCAGCGCCGCGGCCGTGTGGCGGTTGAACGTGTAACACGATATACCGAACAGGTCTGCCGGTCGATTACGTATGGCCGTGATAGTCTCTTGCCACGTGAATGTGGACAAATTGATCACCTCGACCTCGAAGCCGTTGTCTTGAAGATACGTGCTTAGCGTCAATAATCCGTAGGAAAAGAACGAGCATCGTGCCTCTTTGGCTGTAAGTATACCCGCCCCCGGTTCGCTTTTGGTGGCCGGCGGATAAATCAGTAGTACACGGTTCTTCATGGTATGGACCTTGCTGGCGCCCATGCGAGTCGCCCATCGACCGCACCGGCCCGATAATTTTGTACAGTATCGGAGCAAACCGTAATTACTGTCAACATCAATTCCGCAATTACGATCACGGAGCGCGCATTTCTCACCCGTTGACAAACGGCCGTCAGCACACGTTTACACTCGCTACGCTGTAAACAACTCCGGCAGGAGTTCGCGGACGATGGGGCGAAAGTGTACAACGTCTTCACTGCGGGCGGAATTGTAGGGCCAGCGCATGCGTATCCCCAGGTCTGCCCATCCGCCCACGGCGGCCATGAATTTGTCTAGGGCTGGATTGGAAAGCGAGTGTTTTTTGGCCAAAGGGAAGAGGTGCTCGTTGATGAAGCGATGGAAACGGTGTTGGAACTCGACTGCGGCGTCATTGTCGGCTAACATTTGCTCATACCATCGTTGTGCGCCACGAGGCTGCATGCAGGCCACGTTGGAATAGGCACCGACGGCTCCACGCGTTTTGGAAGGGCGTGGAAGTAAAAGAATAAATTTAGGGGCTACTCAGCTA
>CAZISU010000240.1:0-7731 GCA_964541935.1 uncultured Planctomycetaceae bacterium
CTCGATCGCCTATCGCCACGTGCTGGTGGCCTGCTGCCTGGCGGCCCAAGCGGTGATCGGTGGGATCGAATCGGCCGTTGCCGTGCTGTTTGTGTTTGCAATTTTCTACGCATTCGTCTACGACCGCTTGGCTTGGATCGCCTGCCGGCCGCTGGTATTCCTGGGATCGATTTCCTACGCCCTGTATGTCTTCCACCACCCCATCGGCAACATCGTCATCATCAACCTGCGGCGTTTCACCGATTCGCCCGCAATCTTAATGACGACCGCCCTGGGCGTAACCTTGCTAGTTTCGACCGCCGCAACCTACTGGATCGAAAAACCGGCCATCGCCTGGATCCGAGGGCAATACAAAAAACGCGGCCAAACGTGTGGCACGCCCCAGATCGTAGTGATGGGCGTGGCGGATGCGACGAATCGCTGAGCTTCTCGATAAAAGGGAAGCTATTTTCTTTTTGCCACGAAATATCGAACGTACGAAAAATTGGGCTGAAAACGCCTTGTCTGCGGCGTTTTTCGGGATGACAAGTACGGCAATGCTTCGCAATAACGATGCCACGATTTTATCCATAGCGTACCTGCCACTTACCGCACACAGGTTTCTTTTCTCCTTCAGTCCGGTTGCCATGGTTAGATGAACCAGCCACACGATGATAGGCTCACCATGTTTCACATTATTGAAGCAAACCGAAATATGAGCAAAGAAGGCCGATAGAGGCTATGACCATAAAGGTAATGGCCCCGCCAATATGTGTCTTAGATGTGCCTTTGTTGCCCTCGGGAGAAATCTCTACAACAGCCCGGACCGCTGGATTATGGACAATACGCAAAGAACTCAAAAGACCCAGACTTCCACATATTAGCATTACCAGAAATAAGTCCGTCTCAAGGCTAAATAAAGGAGGCCCACCAAACAAAAAGTACACACACCATATGGATCCTGAGCCATAGATCATGCCATAAAGGAATACCCCTATAGGAGCAAGTCTTTTCAGGAAATCCTCTTCGGCGATAGTTGTTTCATCGGTACCGGTGATTTCATGCGGCTCTAGTCTTTTCCTCTGAGCCTTGAATTCTACTACTCCCCAAACAACGAGGCAGCTTCCAATGTAAATAAAAAGTGCGATAAGGCTGGTCATTAGTGACTATACCATTCTGGTTCAGGTGTAATTGAAAGTAGTCTGTAACTGTTAACACCATGGATAAAATTGGCTTACCCCAGTCGGAAGTAGAAAGTCTTAATTATGGTTTAGTATAAAGTGCGATTATCATCCAATCTAGCTTCCTTTGTTCACCATCTCCCCTTTGGTGCGTGCAAGCACGCACCCTACGCCTGCTAATAATCTGCTCGGAAGGCGAGCCGCAAAACAGGTTGACTCAGAACCGGCACTCCGCTACAGTACCCCACTGCTTGCGGAAACCGCCCGGAAAGCCCTCTAGCTTACCAGGCTTAACGAAATTCACACTCTCGTCTGGCGATTGCCATGAGTTCGATCCTCTGTCAAAAGAAAAAGGGCGTTTCGACGACCTTTGATCAAGGCCTGCCGCCGCGTATGAGGGTCTTGTATATCGCAACCACCCACCGCACGGGCGCGTGGCTGGCCGAGGCATTGGCCACCGACAGTGCCACTCAGATCCATCTAGAGGAGGCCACCGGCAGCATGGCCGGTCTGGCCCGTCTTCGCGACGAGCTTTTCGACGCAGTGCTGGTCAGCCACCAGCCGGGCGAACTCGACGCCTTGGAACTTATCGAGGGATACCGAACCGGAGTGGCCGACGCGCCCATCATCGTCTTGGGCACGCAGAGCGAACAGGAAATGACCGCCCAGTGTTACGAACTCGGCGCCGATGCCTACGTCTGCGTCAACACCACAACCACCAGAAACCTGATCTGGGTGGTCGCCCGCGCGGTGCAACGACACGAACTGCTACGCGAAAACCAACGTCTCAGCCAGGCCCACCAACGACGCCTGCAACAGGAACACGACGAGGCCAACCAGTTGCTGTGCCAACAGAGGGCATTGATCGACGACCTCGAAGGGCTTTGGAAAAACGAAAAGACCGGCTTGGACAAATCCGCCATCGCCGGCCGGGTCGGTAAAACCACCAGCGGCACAGATATCGAGGGCAACCTGTTCGACGAGAATGATTTTGCGGGTAATGAATTTGCGGCCGACAAACTCTCGAATGCATTTTCATCCACAAACACAAAAGCCCGCTGTCGACCGCCAAATTTACCCGACGAGTTGATCGATCATTACCGCGAACTTTTGCGGACATATGTGATCATGGGCTCGGGCAATCTGGCCGGCGAGTTGGGCCGCTTGGGCGAAATGCTCACCTCGGCCGGCGTCGATGCCGGCGAAACCATGCAACTGCATGTACACGTTCTCGAAGAACTGGTCCACGGCCTGGGCACCCGCAGCACACGACATGTAATGACCCGCGCCGATCTGCTCGTGTTGGAAATCATGATCCACTTGGCCGAAGGCTACCGCCAACGCTATCAAGAACGCCGCTGTGGCGAAGAGCAACGCCTCCTGCCCGGCTTCGAAGACGCGCTTTCTGAGGCCGGTTGACAAGCCCCGTGTTACCAAACGCGGGGACAAGCCCCGCCGCTAACATATCTGAATCATGCCCAACTCGAAAAATCTCTCTGACGACGAAACTACTCTAGCCGACCTGCGCTGCCGCGTGGAAGAATTCGTGGCCGCGCGCGACTGGCATCAGTTCCACTCGCCCAAGAATCTTTCCATGGCCTTGGCCATCGAAGCGGCCGAACTGATGGAACATTTCCAGTGGCTCACAGTCGAGCAATCACGTCTGGTTGCCAACGAGCCCGAGAGCCTCGCGCCAGTTGCCGAAGAGCTGGCCGACGTCTTCTGCTACGCCCTGGCAATGGCCAACCAATTGGGCATCGACATCTCCACGACCATCGAAGAGAAGATGAAGAAGAACGAGCAGAAGTACCCCGCCGATCAATACAGAGGTCTATTCGGGCCCAAAGATCCCAATCGCGACGCATAGGCGCATTCATACACAAGTCGTTTACTGCACTGCCTTTAGGAACATTCACGCACCCTTTCGTGCTGTCCGCCTATTGAAAAAACACCCTCTTGGGGTTATGATTTACACATTAAATTACCCTCTAGTGGGGATTGGCGACATCTGGCAGGACGGGCACCGAAGAAGGTAAACCGGGGCAATCCGGCGTCTTCGATGCGGGGCCGATTATCAATCGAAAGGCGGCGGCAATGTTTCGAATTCTTGTGTTGGCTTCCTTTCTGGCTCTGGCCACGCTCTTCAATAGCACTACGGCCTCGGCCAGAACATGGACCAGCCGCGACGGCAGAACAATCTCCGCAAAATTCGTCCGCATGCATATGGGCGATGTGGTCTTGGTCCGTAGCGGGCGAGTTCTTGAAGTCCCATTCGAAAAATTCTGCGAACAAGATCAGGACTACATCCGCGACAAGCTTACAAAATCGGGCAAGGATCACCTGATTCCGTCCCCCAAAAAAACTGTCGGTGGGAAAAAACGGGCCTGGACCAACGTAAACGGTCGCGAAATCACCGCCTCGTTCGTGCGCATTTCGGGCAACTTGGTGATACTCAACAAAAACGGCAAGGACGTCAAAGTCGCCTTAGACCAACTCTGTACGCCGGATCAGGAATACGCCAAGGCGGCCAACGCCAGAACAAAGGAATCACGCGAGAAAGAAGCCCGTCGCAAAAAACAAGAAGCCGAAAAAGCCGCCAAGAAAAAAGAGAACCCTGGCAACAATTCCAGCGAGAGCGAACTGCAGCGAGCACTCCGCGAGGATGAAAACCGCAAAAAAAACGCTGCGGGCACCTCGTCACCTTCACCCTCCCATACCCCGCCTTACCAACCGCAGCCAACTCCACCCTACCAGCCGCCATCTGCAACGCCTTTACCCACGTTCCACACGCCACCTCAGCACACACCTTCATTCACGCCACCCGTTCACCACGATTTCAGCTCGAACAGAACCCGCGTGCTGATATGTTTGAGTTGCAAGAAACAGTTACCCTCTGACATTAAGCCCGGCGACAACTGCCCAAAATGCGGTGCATATCTCAGCTACAAAGAAAACGAAGATGGAACCCGTTCTTACGCAGGTGTTTGGAAAAACATGGGCCTCTGGACCGGGATTTTTATCTTTGTGATCGCAACGGTTGTAGGTGCCCTCGTCCGCAATAAATAGCCCGCAGCAATGTTCAATCAACCGTTTGTTAGCCGAGCCGCTTGCGGCCGATTCGGGCACAGCTTAAATTGGGCACGTTTCCAACGCGAACAAACTCGATGGCTAAAAAACCCTTCTCTCCCTATTCACCGCACGACCCGCCATCGCACCTTAAAGAGGCGGATGATGATGAAGACCATTGTCAGGTTGAGTATCGCGTAGAGCAGCAGGAACCCGCCGGTGGTTGCGTATGACCACAGCAGCGAGGGTGCGGTAGCGGCGTCGGCGACAACGGCGCTCGATTCCTCGACGGCTCCCGTCGTCAACGGCAGGCTGAAGGTCGCGCCGATGGGGCTGATGAATACGAGGTTTTCGACACATACGGCCGCCGGTGTTTCGGGAAAGAACACTTGGCCGAACAGATCGGCCGCCACGGGGACCGCGAACAATATCACAACAACCATATAGGCCGTCATCGTGCTGGTTGATGTTTTCTTAAACAACACCGAGCAGAAGAACCCCAACGTGCCGGTGGTTATGCTACTCATTACGATGATGGCCAAGTAGCCGACCATGGTGGCCGTGTCTTGCAAATACGTCCAAGGCGGCAGCAGCCAGGCCAAAAGCAACGGCCAAACCAGGAAACTCGTCAGCACGCAGGAGATCCGCAGGCTCGAATACAGCTTGGCCGAAAGGATCTGCCAGGGAGAAAGCGTCGTGGTCAGCAGCAATTCCAGTGTCTGCCGTTCGCGTTCGCTGGTAACTGCCCCGGCCGAAAACACGGGCCCCACCAGCATGTTGAAGAGCAACACGTAGCCCGCGTACCAAGGCGCCATTTGCGGCATAATGTAAAGGAACAAAGCCATCAGCGGCAGCGCCAGGATCATGCTCAACTGGATCACCAGCCGCAGCATGAGCGTGCCCTGGCTGAAAAGTTCGCTCCGCATTTCCTTGTCGTAGACCGGATTGGCACCGTCTTCCATCAGGTCTGTACGCTTAGGCGGGGCGAACAATTTGTCGGGGAACTGGTCGCTGCGAATGACCATGCCCACGGCCGCGCGTTGCTCCTCGTCGACGTCGACCACTTCCTTGGCATCGCTGCCAACGTCGGGCGGGTGCATCAGCCGTGCGGCGGTGGCTTTCATTAAAACCACCCAAACAACTGCACAGCCGGCCGGGAAGAAAATAAACAGCATGGCCAGGCGAAAAATCGGCGCCGTCTCGAAAATCGAGTAGAACAACACGCCCATTAAAGCCAATGGCAGGATTATCATGTAGGAAACCAGCAGCGAGGCCACCGTGCGGGTGAAAAAGCTGCTGGCCGACAAACTGATCATACCGAAGGTCACAACCGACGCCGCCATGGCCACGTACGTTGCAAAAACTTCCCACAAAGACATGCCGCCCAACGGCAGACACAACATCACGATCGGCAAAGAAGCAAATACCAAAACCCCCAGGTGCGAAAGCGAAGCCAGCAGTTTGCCCAACACAATCGCCGTGGGACGCATGGGACTGGCCAGCAGCATCTCGTAGGTCTTGCGTTCCTTCTCGCCCGCAATCGCCCCGGCCGCAAAACTGGGCGTCATCAAGGCCATTAGAATGTATTGCCCCAGAAAAAACATATTCACCAGTTGCGTGCCCGGCGGATTCACGCCATCGCTCTGCGACTGCCGTCCGCCCTCGGTCAGATCCAACCGCGTATCGCTCGGCCAGGCGGCAAAAACCACCATCCCCAACAGCGCAATGTACACAAACAGCAAAATAAACGCACGGTGCATCCGCAGGTTCACCAGCAGTTCGCGTTGCAATACAGGGTTGTCGAAGAGTAGCATTTTACGCCACGGCCCCTTTAGTCACCATCATAAACACATCCTCCAACGTCGGATCCTTCTCGGAGAACGAGCGAATGCGAATTCCCTGGGCGATCATCCGCTCCAACAGCCCGGCCAACTGGTCGTCGTCCATGTTCAACTCGGCCGTGACGCGGCTGCCGTCGACATGCACTTGACGGGCCTCGGGCAGGCTACGCAACATCGAGATACCAGCATCCGGATTCTCGTGGAAGCGGACCTCGACGATACGATTGCCACGAATCTTTCGATAGACCTCTTCGATGGGCCCGTGCATCAGCAGCTTACCGCGCTCGATAATCCCGATCGACGTACAGCAATCGGCCAGTTCGGTGAGGATGTGGCTGGAGATCAAAATGGTTTTGCCCATCTGGCGCAGCTCTTTGAGCAACGCCTTGACTTCCAGCCGCGCACGCGGATCCAAGCCGCTGGCCGGCTCGTCGAGGATCAAAATGGGCGGGTCGTGCACCAGTGTTTTGGCCAGGCAAAGCCGCTGCTTCATACCCCGCGAAAGCCCGTTGACAAAATCGTCGCGTTTGACGGTCAAATCCAGCAGATCCAACACGTCGCCGATCACCTGTTTGCGTTTCTTACGAGGAATTTGGTAGGCCACGGCGAAAAAGTCGAGAAATTCCCAAACCTTCATGCCGTCGTAAACGCCGAACGTGTCGGGCATATAGCCCACACTGCGGCGCACGTCCAGCGGAGCGCGGGTAACCCGATGCCCGTTGACGATGCCCTCGCCGCCGGTGGCTTTTAAAAGCGTGGTGAGGAAGCGGATACTGGTGCTCTTGCCGGCCCCGTTGGGACCGATGAAACCGAACATCTCGCCCTTGCCGATCTTCAGGTTCAGGCACTCAACGGCCACCAATTCGCCGTAATGTTTTGTGAAATTGATCAACTCGATCATTTGTCATATTACCTCAAATTAATTTTGCCCGTCATCATCCGTTTTCACGCGTTTCGGTTCCACGGACTCTCGCGAGTTCACGTCCGGGCGCGGATCTTTCCCAAAACCGTAGGCCAAGTTGGCCACAATCATGGCGGCGCTACGCGACTGCGGGGCCGCGGGTTCGATTTCCACGCCGGGGATCGACTCGTCGGCCCAGCCGATCAGACGATAGTCGCCCGGCTGCAAATCCTTGGTCTGCTCGGCCAGCCGGATCAGCCCGCTAAAGTTGAATTCGCCCTTGACCAACTCCGATTGGGTTTGCAGTTCGCTCTCGCGCTGTTCGGGCCACAGCCCCGTTGCGGCTTTCGTCTTGGGCGTTTCGCCGCCGCCCGGCTTTGCTTTCTCTTTCTGTTCTTCCACAACCGCGTGGAACTTCAATGCCGCCGAAGCCGAGCGCAAAAGGCTGCCCACCCAGGCGGTCTGCAATTCGCCCTTCTCGGTCCGCCGCACCACGCCCACGCCACGCAGGTCGATGCCAGTGTAGTTGCGTACCACGTCCTTGCCGCCCGTGCTGCGTTTGAGCGAGAGTTCGCCGTCGAGTTCCACCATCTGCTCGCTGTGCAACAAGCCGGTCAGGTTCGAACCCACCATGAAGCCACTCAGGGACACGTCCTTGCCGTGCTCGTAGTACAGCGTATCGAGCCCCTGGCCCGGCAGTAGACGGAAATCCTCGGCCCGATTGATCCCGGCCGGAAACGGCGACACCACCGCGCCCGGATCC
>CAZISU010000241.1:0-7725 GCA_964541935.1 uncultured Planctomycetaceae bacterium
ACAGTACCACGGATCCCAACATTCTGTATAACGCCACGGACGCAGTCATCGAGAGTTGGGGAATTACGTGGGAGCCCGGCGACCTTACGCTTGGCCCCCACCCTGGCGCTTCGGGATCAATTGGTTCCAGCGTACGGTGGACGGCGCCGGCCGACGGCAACTACTCGATCGATGCCTCGTTTATCCTGGCGCAATTGGACGATTCGCAGCCTGTCTATATTTATCACAACGACGTGCAATTGTTTGCCGACGGGACCGGTGGTCCGAACGGCTCGAGCACAGACTACTCAAATCTGAGCCTGAGCATGACGGCCGGCGATACGATCGATTTTATCGTCGAAGCGGGTCTGGGCAGAACCGTTCAATTGGAGGCCACGATCAGTGATTCGGGGGCTCCGCTGCCAGGCGATGCCGACAACAACGGGGTTGTGAACGACTTGGACGCCGCGATCCTGGCCGGCAACTGGCAGATGGGTGGAGCAAGTTGGGGCGACGGCGATTTTAACGGCGACACGGTTGTCGACGACATCGACGCCACGATTCTGGCGACTAATTGGCAAACATCATCCTCGGCCTCGGTTCCGGAGCCGGGTTGTTTGGCGTTGTTGCTGGCGGGGTTGGTATCGCTGGCCGTGTGGCGACGCATGAAGTAATTTCAAAAACAGAGGCGAGGTGTTTTCGGTTCATTTGTTTTAACACGCTTGACTTTTTCGACTGGAGGACATCAAGATGAAGATTTTCGGAAGACTTGTCATACTTGCGGTTACGGCCGCATGTTGTGTGTTTGCGAGCACATCGCAAGCCGCTACTTGGAGCGCCGCGGGCGATTTCGACGTGGTCACTCCCAATGGGGACTGGTCGTATGGATACCATAAGCTCATGCTTCCCGACGGCACGCCACCGGCGACGGTAGATGCTTTTACGCCAATGACGTCTCCGTCTGCTGCCAACGCGGTTTTGGACGGTTCGGGGTTGGTTGGATGGAGCCCCAACGCGGGCGCTACCGACCCAAACATTATGTATAACAATACGGGCTCGATCATCAACAGTTGGGGCCTCGAATGGACGCCGGGCGAGCTAACGCTGGGGCCGCACTTCAGCGGCGCGCCGAGCACCAAGGGCACGGGAGTGCGTTGGACGGCGCCGACTGCGAGCGACTATGCCATCGACATGACGTTCACCTTGAACCAAGGCGCCATTCCGCAGCCCGTGAAGGTGTATCACAATGGCACGTTATTGCTGGATAGCGATACGGGGACCGGACTGGGCTCCAGCGTGAATTACTCCAATCCGACTCTGAGCGTGGCGGCCGGCGATACCATCGATTTAATCGCCGCGGGCACGCCATTCGAAAATACTTCATTAGCTGGCACGATCAGTGACGGCAGTACAATTTGGGACGTTGCAGATGATTTCTCTGGGGACAACAATCCCAACGGCGATTGGGCCTACGGTTATCATGCCGGTTCGCTGCCGGGCCCTGCTGTCTATGGATTTCAGCCCTTTAATGGCTTGGCTGCCGACCATCCTGTCATTGCACCCACGGGGCTGATCGGCCTGACCGTGGACAGCACCACGGATCCCAACATTCTGTATAACGCCACGGACGCGGATATAGTGAGTTGGGGAATTACGTGGGAGCCTGGCGACCTTACGCTTGGTCCTCACCCCGGCGCTTCGGCGTCGGTTGGTACAGGCGTGCGTTGGACGGCGCCGGCCGATGGGGATTACTCGATCGATGCGTCGTTTATCCTGGCGCAATTGGACGATTCGCAGCCCGTCCATATTTATCACAACGACGTGCCACTGCTTACCAGCGAGACTGGAGGCCCGAACGGTTCGAGTGCGGACTATTCCAACCCGAGCCTGAGTGTGACGGCTGGCGATACGATCGATTTTATCGTCGAAGCGGGGCTTGGCAGGACCGTCGAATTGGAGGCCACAATCAGCGAGGTTCCCGAGCCGTCGACGATTGTGCTGGTCGTGCTTGGCGTGCTATGCCTTGTTGGACGTATGCGACGCGGCAAGCGTAGCTAGGCGTTCTTGTAGGGTGCGTGCTTGCACGCACCCTGCTTTCGGCGGAACAGAGAAAAGGCATTTTTGTGTTCACCGAAAAAAAGTAGGACAGGAATCAGATCATGCGGAACAGAAAAGCTTTTACGTTGGTCGAGTTGCTGGTGGTGATCGCCATTATCGGTATCTTGATCGCGCTTTTGTTACCGGCCGTGCAGGCCGCCAGGGAAGCGGCACGGCGTATTCAATGTGCTTCGAATATGAAGCAGATCGGCGTGGGGTTGCACAACTATCATGCCACGCATAACCGCTTGCCTTTGGGTTGCGAGCACGTTATCGACTGGCCCTGCAACCTGTATCTGATTATGCCGCACGTGGAACAGCAGAACCTTTATGACGCGCTGCGTAAAATGCAGGAGATGGGCATCCGGCCTTATGATCCAAGTGCTAAGGGGTATTGGCCCGAGAATCTGCGTGGCAAGGGAATTTCATTATATATGTGCCCCAGCGATGGCATGGGTGGCGAGACCAAGGGCATGGCCGACTGGGTCGCGACCGATGATCCCAACGCGGCTCAGTACTGGGTTACCAACTATCTGGGCATTTTCTCGGGACTTAACGACGGTGAGACTGCGCGGCATAATCCCAGCGGTATTATGCCCGACCCCAACAACCTTCCCTCCGAACGTCATGCCGTCTTTACTTACGACTGGGGCGCGAAGTTCAGCGAGATCAGCGATGGGTTGTCCTGCACGCTGGCGATGGCCGAGTATTTGACGGGCCTGCCCGACGATATTCGCGGATTGCCGGTGACCAACCGTGCGGGCTCGCAGTTTTTGCATGTGCGGCTCACGCCCAACAGCAGCGCGCCGGATAATTTGCTGAATTTCGGAGGTTTTTGCCAGAACTTCGAAAACAACCATCCCGAGTTGAACCTACCCTGCGTACCCGCCGATACGCCGAACAATTCGGTAGGCGCGCGGAGTCGTCACCCGGGCGGAGTGCATGGACTGTTGTGCGATGGCAGCGTGCATTTCTTCACAAATGAAATCGATGTCGAAACCTGGCGTTCGCTGGGATGGAAGAGCGACGGCGGGCCGATGGGAGTTGATTTCGAATGAAAAGGTTAGAAACGATGCGAACCAAAAAAGCTTTTACACTTGTCGAGTTGTTGGTGGTTATTGCTATCATTGGCATTTTAATCGCGCTGCTGCTGCCGGCCGTGCAGGCTGCCAGAGAAGCGGCCCGGCGGATCCATTGTGCTTCGAATTTGAAGCAGATCGGCACCGCCCTGCACAATTACCACAGCACGCATAAGCAGTTCCCCATGGGGGCGCTTGCTCAGAACGGCAGCAGGTTTACATGGCCGGAATTCCCCTATCTGCTTAACTATCTCCTGCCATATCTGGAGCAAAATGATTTTTACGAAGCGCTGGAGGAGATGCAAAGCAGCGGGGTTAAGCCGTGGTATCCGGGTGCTCCGTCGAGTTGGCCGGGCCAGATACAAGGCAAAGGCATTGCCGCCTTCCAATGCCCCAGTGACGGGTTGGGCGGATCCACAAAAGCCTTAACAAGCAACGGTTTGAAGTATTTTACCACGAACTATCTAGGTGTATTTTCGGGATTGAACGACGGCGACGTCAACCTTGACTCAACCGGGAATCCCGCTTTCGACAAAAACATGCAAGCGGTTTTCGCGATCAATCGTGGGGCCAAGATCTCGGACATCGTCGACGGCACGAGTTGCACCCTGGCCCTGGCCGAGTACTTGACCGGCATGCCCGACGACGTGCGTGGATTAGCTCTAACAAATCGCGCGGGCAGCCAGTATTTGAGCGTGGCTAACACGCCTAACACCAAGGCCCCGGACAATTTGCTCGCCCACACCGAGTATTGCGGGCGGCCGGAATCGAACCTGCCGGAGAAGAATTTACCCTGTGTACCGGGCCCCACGGACGCCAACTCGGTCGCCTCGCGGAGCCGTCACCCGGGCGGCGTGCAAGGGCTACTGTGCGACGGAAGCACCCACTTTTTTACAGACAATATTGACGTCTCCATGTGGCGCTCGCTAGGCTGGATGAGCGACGGCGGGCCGATGGGCGGCGAGTTCGAATAATACGCATCCAATCACAAGTCGGGAAAATATATGCCAACTATCGAAACGTCAAACGTCAAGTTGTCCGAAAGATCAAAGCCCCGCCGCAAGCGGCTGTGCCTAGTGCGTCTTTTGTATATGGCTTGTGCGACTGCTATCGTCCTCAATGGTTCATCGCCCCTGTGGGCCAAGGCTGCGGGGGCTAAGGCTCCGGAAAAGGGCCGCCTGATTACTTCGATTGATTGTACGCAAGAGTTTCCCACCGACAAGTATTTCGGGCATGGCGACGTGCGGGTTGTGGAGTCGAAAGCCGGCCGCTATCGCGAGGCCGAGGGGAAGCCGCTATCACGTTTCGGATACCGTTTTACAATTGAGCACATCGGCAAGCCACATATGATCGTGGTTCGTTATCCCGACGATAAACGTCGTTACATGTGTATGATGAATGGAACTTGCTACGATCTGACGACCGGCGTATACACCGATTTCTCTCAGCCCACAAGCGGCAAGATGCTGGAGATTCGCCGGGTGTTTTGGCCCCGTTGGAAAGATTGCAGCGTCGTTTTTATGACCTGGGGCAACGGCGAGCCGGCGGCCGTGGCCGACATTCAAATCTATGAGCTTGACGGGCTGGCTGCGCTGGATGTGCCGGGCGACCCGAACGATGGGACGCGGCGCGAGTTTGGCGTCCAGTACGAAGATCCCTGCGGTACGGGGTTCAGCGAAGGGGCTATGTCAAAGAGCGAGTGGATCGAACGAGTATCCACCTATGCCAGACACACCGGACAGAAGCGTTTCGTTTACCCGATTGTCTGGTACCACGGCCCGCACTACCCGTCCCAGCGCGAGCCTTGCGACGATTTCGACTGTGTGGCCGGCCCCGACCGCAAGCAATACATCCGTTGGACAACCCAGCCTGCGGATTGGGTAGCCGACATGCTAAAGCAGTTCGAGAAAGATGGGCTGCAACTGCACGCCTCACTGACACTCATGCGGCTGGGCAGCCTGATGAAGCGGATGAACATCGATCTCGAATCGATCAAGGCCGGCAAGGACACATATAACAACATGCTGTTCAATAACCAGGTCCAGGCCGGAACACACGATTGGACGCCAATATACAACGTGCTCAACTTTCCCAAGCAAGTAAAAGGCACCTTGGGTGAGTTGGCCTATGGAGAACGGGGGACCGGCCCCTATGGCGGCGGGCCGATGTTCAACCCGCTGCATCCAACCGTGCAAGAGGCCATTGTGGGGTTGGCGGAAGAAATCGCCCAGCGTTACAAGGGCTCGCCGGCGTTCAAGGGCATTTCCTTCAATATGTGGCATTCCACCATCCTTTGGTATGGATCCATCAACTCGGGCTACGACGACTATACGGTTGGTATGTTCGAAAAAGAGACGGGCATCAAGGTGCCGGTGGATGGCAAGGCGCCCGATCGGTTCTCCAAGCGTCATCAATTCCTCGTCGGCAAACAGTGTGAGAAGTGGCTGGCGTGGCGTTGCAAAAAGATTCGTGAGTTGAATTGTCGGATTCGCGACGTCGTGGTTGCCGCGCGACCTGACTTGCGGGTTACATATACGGTGTGGCCCGAGACGATGGTTCCCGCATTGCTAGGGCAACCAAGGAGTCCCGCACAACAGTTGTATGCACGCAAAAGCTTGCTCCGTTTGTGTCGCGAGGCGGGCTTCGACCCCACGCTCTATCACGACGAGGCAGGAATAGATGTCGATTTGTCATTTACTCCCAGCCGTGACCGAGATTGCCATGGCCAAGGCGCCGCTTCGCCGCCCGAATGGACGGCCATGTTCCGCGACCACGATTTCCTCGACGCGGCCACCTTGAACGGTTTTGCATCGAATCCCCGTTCGGGGGCTTTTATCTTTGATTGCTGGGTGGAAGCATGGGGGAAGCACAAGTGGTTCGCTTGCGAGAAAAACGATGCCCAGGCAAAAGAGTTGGCCGTGATGAGCGGCAAGCCGGCCGAAGGCATCTTTCGCATGAATTCCACGTATCCCAAAGACGGCTTCTGGTGGGACTCGCAGTGGCGGATTACGCCGCCGTTCCAGGCTGGCGACCATTTCCTCGAACCCTACGCACACTCCGTGGCCGAATTAGACGCCTTGCGGGTCACGCGTGGAGGGCTGTTTCTCGACAAGGCCCACGGCGACCAGATCCGTCGCTTCGCCTTGGCCTATCGAGCTTTGCCCGCGAAAAAGTTTGAAACGGTGGGTAAATCGACCGACCCGGTAGCCGTGCGAACATTAGTATCCGACGGCCGTCGCTACGTGTATCTGGTCAATCGCGAATACTATCCGGTTTCGGTCGAACTGCAACTTGCCAACCCAACCGGCAAGGCAACCGATCTTGCCACGGGCCAAGCTGTCGACGCTCCGGCCACATGGCGGGTGGCCCTGGGACCTTATGATTTGCGTTCATTCTCGTTGCCCAAGCAAGTCGAAGTGAAAGATTTTAGCGCCACGGCGTCTGCGCAAATCGTGGCCCAGTTGGCTAAGGAAGTCGAAGACGCTTTGGCCACGATCGATCGTCTGCAAAAGGCCGGAAAGAAACTTCCTACCGGGACCGGGCAGTTGATGGCCGGCCTCAAGGTGGCGCTGAAGGACGGCCGTTGGGCGTGGCTTCGTCGCGCTTTGAACAGCTACCCCATGCGTAAATGCAAGCAACTCTGCGACGCTAAAGGTTAATGAAACTAACTTTTTAAAAGGGAAAAAATATGATCAAATGGTTGGCGTTTGTAATTACAGCCGCGGTTCTGACCGGCTGCGGTTCGTCTGGCTCGGGGCCGGAGCGAGAGGCAGTCCATGGTCGTGTTTCGCTCGACGGGCAAGACGTTGCCCAGGGTTCAATCGTATTCACGCCCACGGGCGGCACTAAAGGCATGGTCACCGGTGGTACAATTAAAGATGGCAAGTATGAATTGTCGGCCGACCGTGGGCCCGTGGTGGGCACGAATCGGGTCGAGATTCGCTCGGTGCGAAAAACGGGCCGCAAGGTGCCGGCGCCCATGGGCGCTCCCGGCGAGATGGTCGACCAGAGCGTGGAAGGTATTCCCGCCTGGTACAACACGCAATCCACGTTGAAAGTTGAAATCAAGTCAGGCGAAGATAACGAGCAAAACTTTGAGTTGAAGTCGCGGTGATTTACAGCGAGGTTCTGTAACTGTTAGCCGCCGAGCTTGCTCGCGTTAGATGCGATGCTACTTAAGTCGCTTTTCACGGCCGCAAGCGGCTCGGCTAACAAATTAACACACACTATTGGAACTTCCCACCAACATCCGGCCCCCCGCGGGCCTCCCACCAAAGGATAATAATATGACGTACAATAATTGCTCACGCTATAGATTCGCGTCGTCAACGATCCGTGCCGTTGCCCGTTGCGTTTATTCTTTTACACTTCGCGGGATTCATCATTCGCTCAAGAGGATACCTAACGGTGTGTGGAGTTGCGGCGGGCCACGTTCTGACTCGTTGTCGTTCGGGCCCGCCGCAGCGTTATTCCGCATCGTTATGCTGGTGCAACTGGCAGCAAGCACAGGCCCGGCTTTAAGCGGTCCTATCGTCCGTGTAAATCCGTCCGAAAAGGCGTCCGTTGATCG
>CAZISU010000242.1:0-2408 GCA_964541935.1 uncultured Planctomycetaceae bacterium
CCCGCGCCCAACGTGTACCAGGCGGAAGGCCTGCCCATGGTAGCCGCGGTGGGGCGATTCCAAGACTGGGACGGCATGTTTTCGTTTGCATACGCTCATAGAAAGCAAGTTGCCCCACGGCGGATCGAAGGCTTTTTTGATATTCGTGGTAACACTGCAAGTATTGCCCACATGCAGGCCTGCTCGGCCATGTTTATGCGCGGCGATGTTAAAACGGCTCGTGAAACGTTTTTGGCGCGAATATCGCCCAAGATGGAGCGTGAGACGATCTATCGAAAACTCAACACCTGGAGCCTGAACACAAGTGATTTCGGGCTCGACCGACTCACGCCACTTGTGAGCGGAGTAGCCCTGGAGATGGTTGACAACGCAACCGTCCCTGGCGTCGACGTGGCGCAAGCGGACGGCAAGATCATCGAAAATGCAAAACCGCCCACATTCCCCCAGACTCAAAAAGTATTCGTCTCCGATACGGCGCAGTTGCGCTGGGACGTCTCGCAAGACAAGGCCGGATTCTTCACGGTCGATACCCCGCGGACCAAGGTCTTCACGGGCTTCGGACGTGGACGAAGTTTCGATCTGGGCGATGTGCGCCTAACCCTGGGTAAAACTCGACTGGATTGGGCCACGGTGTCCATGGTATGCCTCGATGGAGAAGGTTTCGACCGGCCCGGGCGAATTCTTATCGCCGCCACCGGTCTTGTGCATAATCGTGGGGCGAAACTGCGTAAATTGGGCGACGACCGTGTCACCTTAGGCCGTGATTGGGGACAGGAGCCAGTGATGTGCGAGGGCGTGCCGGCCGAAATTATTTTACCGGCCGACGCACGTCGCGTTCGTGCGTATACATTGGACGGATCGGGAAACCGGCGTGGCAAGATGAAAGTAGGCAGCGACGGCGGCCGAGCGAAAGTCGTGCTTGGTCCCCAATATAAAACGGTCTGGTACGAGTTGGAAATCCGCTGATAACCGCTTGCGGCTTCGCAACTGAACATTTTCAAATTCAGCCAGCACCCGCTTTGGATTGTTTGGCCATTTCCACGCTACTACGCACAAGCGGTGGCGGTTTGGCCGCCGCGACTATCTTGCGGGTCGACATGGCCAGCAAGTAGAGTATCGGCGGTAGGGCGGCCAGGATTGCCAGCGTGGCGGGCAGGTTGAGATGGTCCTCGTTTGTGGGTGTGATAGCCATGATTTCAAGCCTGAAGGACAGCAGGGCCGGGGCTGTCATGACCGTGATCAGTGTGCCCGGTATGATGACGGCGAGAAATAGCACGCGGTGCCATGGTTTCTGAATTCCGGCCCGGGACATGAATTGGACGCTTTTCATCCATAGGGCCCCACATGCAAAGCAGGCGAAGCTGTCGAGAAGGTAGACGAACGTCATTTGCGCGCCGGCCCCCAATCCGAGTTGCCAATGAATGATGGCCATGGCCAGTTGGATTATGAAGAAAAGACAGAAGAAATCGATTATCGTGAACTGCGTGGGGTGTTCGCGATCTTTGGCGGCTCGGTCGACCGGACGGAATACCCAAATCCCGATCATTAGCGAAATTATGACCGAAACGACCAGACCGCCGATAGCCAGTGGCGATTTCGCGATGATCTTTAATGCTTCGAATACTTCGAATGCGTCGGACATATCCAATTCGCCTTGCGATAAAATCGCGTTTACTCGCGGCTGGGCCCTTCTTTAATCAGCTTTCCGTCACACCGATGGCCGTATTGCTGCAAGACCTGCAAAGCGATGCCTTCGCTAACCGCTTGAACGGAACCGTCGCCGAAGAGGAAGTTGGCCACGCCTGGGTGTTCGGAGCCGAACCCACCCACGTAGAGATTGTTCGGTTGGCCGTTCGGTCCGATGGGCATTGCAACCTCGCCTCCACCGCCCATTCCAGGCCCGCCCATGCCGCCGCCCATTCCCATTCCGGGGCCACCCATGCCCATGGGCTCAGTGCCGTTGATTCCCGTCCCGGTATTTCTCAGGGTTGCTCGGCTTCCGGCCATCCAGCCCAGATCGGTATCGTCCGAGATCTTTTCGCCGATGAAAATAGTATGGGCCAGCCCGTCGGTGACGGAGGCGGGGCGGACTTGTTTGTTGAGGATGAACACGCCGGTGTTGTTTGCATCGATGGGCGCTTCAACGTCGTTGTGGCAACCGGCATAGGAACTGATCGCTCGCGTTCCTCGCGTTAGCGGTTTGCGGGGGTCCGGCTTGGCCTTTTCGTCATTGGGTTTCTTTTCCTTGTCGTTGGTGGGAGCACCCATGCCGCCTTCCATTCCCATTCCGGGGCCACCCATTCCGGGACCGCCCATACCAGGGCCGCCCATACCAGGCCCGCCCATTCCTCCACCCATTCCTCCACCCATTCCTCCACCCATTCCTCCACCCATTCCTCCACCCATTC
>CAZISU010000242.1:2508-7719 GCA_964541935.1 uncultured Planctomycetaceae bacterium
CTCCACCCATCCCTCCACCCATCCCTCCACCCATCCCTCCACCCATCCCCATACCGCCCATGCCAGGACCGCCCCACATGCCATCGGTAAGTCTGGTTTCGCCACCGTACGAAGGGCAGATCAAAGTATTGATCGCGATTTCACGCACGGGAACGTTTTTCTTATCGAAAACACCCACTTTGAAGTCGATGTGATCGTAGGTTATGTTTTCTTCGAAGTAGGGCAGAATTTGCGTGATCCAACTCATTTTGTAGCCGCACGGATCGTTGTTGATGGGGGCCTTGGGATTGACCACGCCGGCGGGCAACGCTTCGTTGGCCTCGATGTAGGTTTGCACGGCCAGCCCCAGTTGGGCCAGATTGTTGACGCACGACACGCGACGAGCCGCCTCGCGAGCTGCCTGCACGGCGGGCAGTAGAAGTGCAATTAGGATTCCGATGATCGCTATCACGACCAATAGTTCAACCAGCGTGAACGCTTTCGATTTAAGGTGTCTCATGCCTGTGCTCCGTTTCAATATGGTAACAGAAGGGAACTAGTGAAAATGTTTTTTTACGGAAGATAACGAAGGTAACTAAGGGACTATTCGTTGCTTGTGTTTACGGTTTCTGGGATTTTTGGTTTTTCAGATTTTGGTTTTTCAGTTTCGGACTTTTTAGGGGCGGGTTTTTCAGCAGTTTCCGCCGGGATGAGAGTCAAGGTTGTTTGCTTGCTGCGGCGGGCGCTAAGCTTGGGCTCGTCGGCATAGTCGGCCGTGATGTGGATTTCCCGCTTGTCGGAGTTGTCGGCCACGGTCTTTATTTCGATTCGGACCAAGGCCGGCGGGGTGTCCGCAGCCGCGGCGGCGTTGAACTCGTTGGCCGCGATCTTCCAGGTTTCGCCTTTATATGCGGGATCGGCGGCCAGACTCGCGACAGCTCGTTCGAGGCCCGATTCGAGCAGGCATGTCGCTTGCGCCCGCCGCTGGTGGTTCTTTTGCGTGGCGTATCGCAAGTGGGCGATGTTTACCAAGGCGGCCAGAATAGTCAAGGAAACCGCGACGCAGACGATAGTCATTAGCAGCACCGCGCCGCGACGGGGCGCGTGCTTCGACCTATTCCTCGTTTGTTTGCAGTACATCATTTATCTGTTTCTTTCGAAGCAGCGGGTTTCTTATTGGTCAGTGTTGTAACGTTGTCAAAACGAGTATCCCTCGACATGGCCGCGTCGATACGTTGCCGATCGATGTACGGCCCCTTCGCTGCCGGTCGCGAGTCGGTCCCGGCGGTGTCGGCGGCGGTGGGCGTCGTTATGAAAAGGGTCGCAATCCGCGGTTGCGACGGCGGTTCCAATTCTATTGAGATTGTGCAGCCTTCGGGAAAATTAAAGGAGTCCTGATTGACCGGCTTTTGCGATGCATTGTCTCTTGCAGGCGGGGAATCATATTCGCTACGGACCAAACGCCCCGGTTCTAGTCGGTAGCGAACCGCACCGCCAGACGCAAGCGATATTAGCCAGGTAGAACCGGCTGCCGCGTCGCCTTGTTTATCGGCCTTTTCTTCGGCAATCGCCACGGCCGCGTGTGCATCGCCGCGGAACGTATCGGCCAGCCGGGCCACGGTATTATGCACCGCCAAATGTTTCTGACCGTCGCGAGATTTTTGCATAGAGACATGCACCAGCCAAAGAGCCATGCCGGCAACCACCGTGCTGACTCCCAGCACGCTGACCACCTCGATCAAGGAAAAACCACGTCGTCTACTTGGTTTCATCTTTTACCTCCGCAGTGGGCGCGGCGATTGCGACGGCGTATCGCCAGGTGACGAGACGGACCGCGCGGGCCGGCTGGTTTTTCTTGGGATTGTAGAAAACGGTGACGGCGATTCGCTTGCCGGCCGGATCGCCAGTAGCAGGTTCGACCTGGATTTCCAACTTGCCGCCGGGCAACACTCCATCGGCCTCGGGGCTGAGCTTCCATTCGGAAAGCCCGTCGGCATTAAGCTTTGACCAAGGCTGTACGGACAGGCGTTCGAGCACATTGCCGGCTTCCAGCAATGCCACGCGACTGCGTTCCATTGCCTTGTGCTGTGCCGAGGCGGCCACCAGCATCTGTACGGAAACGGCAAGCGCGGTCGCCAGAATGGTGCAGGCCACGACCGTTTCGGCCAGTGTGAATGCGTTACGTTTATTTTTCATGGGACGGCGGCCCTTTTCGAGAGTTGTGGGCTCGATTATGTAAGGCGTTGTATCAGACTGATAAGGGGAACGAAAAAACCGATCGCGAGTACGGCAAAAAACGCACCAATGCAGATCACTAGCGGTGGGAAAGTGACTTGTGCCAGCGTATTCAATCGATAAATGAAGCGGCGACGTTGGCTGTCGGCCATTTGCTGCAAGGCCCAGGCCAGATTGCCGGCCCGCACGGCCGATTGCAATACGGCCTCGTCTCTGGACTTGATGAGACGATGACGAGTGAGAGCATGACACCAATCCCCGCCTCGTTGCACATCCATCCAGACGCGATGTAGTTGGCGACGAATGCCGCTTTTGGGATATGTGAGGGCAAGCGTGGCAAGCGTGGGTGTCATTGGTTGACGCCGCTCGACCACCAAGGCCAGCGTTTCCAGTACGGTAGCCATGTCTAGGCGTCGCAAAAAACGATTGGCCCCGGGAAGATTAAAGCTGATCCAGCCGGAGTAACGTAGTATGCAGTAGAGGGCTAGTAAGAAAAGAAAGAAAATCACCCATATGCCGAGCACCAGAAACAGGCTGTTGAAATGCATGGCGTCGAAAATCGCTTGGGTTATGGGCGGGATGTTGATTTCGAAATCCATGAAGATCTTTTCTATGGCTGGCGCAATTTTCATCATATAAAAGGTCAAAACGAAGGCCGAGTAGATCAGCAGCATAATTGCCCAAAGCAGTTTGGACGTAAGCGACCCCCAAATGTGTGAATCGCCGTTGTCGGCATCCACAATCTGCCGCAGGGCCTTGGCGAGCGTGCCGCTCTGGCAGCCGACTTGCAGCACCGGCATGGCGGTGGCCGGAAACAGACCCTTACTGCGGGCCAAGGCCTCGGGCAAGGCAACACCCGATTCGATCATATTGGCCAAAAGCAGCATTTTCTGACGCGGCCATGCCCAGCGTTCGGCGGCACACGCGCGGATCGTGGCCGCCAACGGGATCTTCCGCTCGGCCGCTATGGCCACGGTGCGAATGAACGCCCGTTGCATCGACAGTTGATGCTTGCGAAAAGCCAAAAGGCCGACCACAACCGCCGTGACGATGAAGGCCGGGCTGAATAAAATGATGCATGCGACGACCGTACCGATCGAATCGCCCGATGCGATCAGCATGAATGGGACGTTATGTGTAAGGATGCAAGGCGTCATGATTGACCTTTGCGAAAACGGTGATTATGTTATGTGAGTTTTTGTATCAAAGATATCAGCGGCATGAACAAGGCGATGATTACGAATGGAATCGTGGTAACGAAAATCAGAAACACGAAGGGCACGAGTATCGTGTCGAGAAACCCGATATGCGTTTCGGCCCGGCCCTCGAAGACTTCCGTGGCGGTGCGAAAGGCCTCGCCCAGCGTACCGTTTTGTTGCCCCCAGCCGATTAAAGGCACCAAAGTAGGCGGAAATACTCTAGCCATCACCAAACCCTCGACCAGCGAGCCGCCGCCTTCGACGTGCGTGGCGATTCTCTTGCAGCCGGTTGCTAGGTCCGGGTCGCCCACGGCCGAGGCAGTAATCCGCAACGCCTCGGGCAACGGCACCTGGCCTTCCAGTAAAATACACATCAGCCGCGTGAAACGCACAAGACTGCCCCAACGCCGTAGCGGGCCGAGAAAGGGAACCGACTTCTGCAATCTCCGCAGCAAAGGCGGGCCGGGTAACATCCACAGAATCCAACACAAGACGGTAGCCGCGATAATCAACCCCACAACCACAAATGTCGTTGACCCGGAAAGAGTGATAACGGCTTCGGTCATGGCCGGCAGTTCGGTTTCAAAGTCAAGGAATATCTTTTCGAAATGTGGAACGATAAAACCACCGATGAGTACATATAGCCCCACCAATGCCGTCAGCAAAAAGACGGGATAGGCCATCACCAGCTAGGTTTTACGGCGAAGTTCCAGCCGGTCGCGATCCAGATCGACCAGTTCGTCTAGCGCCTTGACTAATTGTTCATTTTTCGCACAACTGGTGAATAGCGTGCGTATGTGCCTGGGCAACCGCGGCCCCACGGCGGCAGCCGCTTCTTCGAAAGTCGCGCCGCGCTCGATGTGCTGGGCCATTATCCTGAACAAACGCGCGCTGGGCCCATGCCCGCATTCGGCGGCCAAGGCGCGCAGACCGGGGGCCAGACTCAGGCCGGATTTCGTGAGTTCGGCGATCTGACTAACGGCCTCGACGGCGTTTTCAGCCGAGAGGTTTTCGCCCATTCGTGGTTTATCTGCTTCGCTCATTGAAAAATTCCGCAATTAGGGAATGGCAAGGGATTTCAAAATCGACACGTAGGGAACGAACATCACAAGTGCGTAGGCCAGCGTTATGCTTCCGCCGATCACCAGGCTAAGCACAATCGGGACCATCAGGCGAGCCGAATCGGCATAACGTCGGGCGCGACGATGGTAGACCTCGGCCGCGTGGTCCAGGGCCGAGAGCAGCGTGCCACGCGGTCCTCCGGCCGACATCAGCCAGGCCAGCAGCGGCGGCAACGCTATGGCTTGTTCGTAAACGCCAGGCAGTTTCTCTGCTGAAAATTCACCCCGCGCCACGGCCGCGGCAAGCGGACGGACCGAACGTAGCGTGTTTGCGTCGGCCGACGACTCGGCCGCCAATAGCAAGGCCTCGTCCAGCGGCACGTCGTTGCGCACCAGCAGGCCGAGGATATCGACGAACGTGGCCGTGCGGGCCGCGCGGATCATCCGCCCCAACCAGGGACAGAGGCCGAAAAACGTACCGTTCCACCAAGGCTGTGCCAACGCGCCGCGGGCCGATTGCCACCACCAAAACATGGCGACTAGAAAAATCACCAGCGGAACGCCCGGCCCCCAATATTGCACGCTTTGGCCCAAGGCCGCGATCATATCGAGTAATTGCCGACCAGGCGCGGCGATCGTTTCAAAGGTCGAGGCCATTCGCGGCGCTATGAAAACTACGTAGAAGATAAAAAAGCCCCAAGCGATGGCGGCCACCATCAGCGGGTATATCAGGGCCG
>CAZISU010000243.1:0-7679 GCA_964541935.1 uncultured Planctomycetaceae bacterium
GGCGACGAGTGCTAAAAGTATGTGGAAACGTGGCATCGACATAATAATCCTCATAAAAGCGGGCTCTCTCTTTTCCGTATCATCTTTGGCAATAACTGCCGCACTCCAAATCATAGCTTGGCGTACGGTTGTAGTTTACATAACTGCAAGTATTCCGAGTATAAGCATTATGTCAAAAAGTTCGCGACAATATGCTTGTATTAGTCTGAAAACTCGCTAGACTCTGAAGTTGCACATCCAGACGCCCCCTCTAATGGTTGCAACTACCTGGCATATGTCCCAGCCGCCAATATCCGGCTTGGGAATAACTATAAACGATTTTTCGCCGTCTTTTTACAAGTCCAGGAGCGATAGCGGTCGGCCTGCTCGACCATGGTTGGCCCCGCGCCGTCGGCCGCTCTGGTGCGGTTACGGTGCTTGCCACGATGAGATCCATCACTTGGAAGAGCGGGTTTATCTTTGGCTAGACAGGTCGCCTGACCACGCGCGAGCAGCGCCGTGAGCGAGCCTCCAAAGACGTCGTCCCCGGTCCGCATAACCTGTGACCCAGGCAGCGGATCGTAGGGCATGGACATAGTGTTCAGCCCGGGGGTGCCGTCGAAAACGGGGGGGCGCTCGGATCGGCGGTTCGCTCTCCCGGGTCCCGCCCCGGAAAGTGTGTGCGCGACTACTGCGGGCCGACCGCCGCTTTTGGAGCTGTGGGCTGGTGAGCGATGGGCTATGAGGGGCGTGCATACTAACCCGAGCTAAGCACGAAACGCAAGCAAATTTACCCGGAAATTCCAGCGTACACCCAAAAATTACGGAATATGACATCTCCTCGACAGTCTCAGTGGTATGGTTTAGTAAGTCGGGAACCGACAAATTCACGCTATACATAAGGGCGATACGCATGACCGAGAACATCTATGGATTTTCCGCTCAAACCCTAAAAGGCGAGACCGTCTCGTTGGAAGCATACCGTGGTCGGGTTGTGTTGATCGTAAACACGGCCAGCAAATGCGGATTCACCCCGCAATACGCCGGACTCGAGGATCTCTACAAAAAACACCAGGACCAGGGGTTCGTGATCCTGGGCTTCCCCTGCAACCAGTTCGGCGGGCAAGAGCCGGGCGACGCTGCTGAGATTGGCGAATTCTGCCACCTCAACTATGGGGTCACCTTCCCCATGTTCTCGAAAATCGATGTCAACGGCAGCGATGCCCACCCGCTGTTCCAATACCTCGTCGAGCGCTTGCCCGGCACGTTGGGACGAGCGATCAAATGGAATTTCACCAAGTTCCTCGTCAACGCCGAAGGCATCCCGCTGACACGCTACGGGTCGATAACCTCGCCCAAGCAAATCGAAAAAGACATCGTCAAACTGCTAGAGGCGTCGCATCCGGTTCACGGATCGTAGGACGCGTCAGCAACGCACTGGAGATCACTTCACTTGCTGCGCGAGGAAGTCGCGGATCAATTGGGCGATCGTGGCCCCGTCCTCTTCCAAAGCGAAGTGTCCCGTGTCCAACAGGTGGAACTCTAGATTTTCGAGATCACGCTTGTAGGGATAGGCTCCCGCGGCCGGAAAAATCTGGTCGTTCTTTCCCCACACTATCAGCGTGGGCGGTTGGTGAGCGCGGAAATATTCCTGCCACTTTGGGTACAATGGCGGGTTGCTCCCGTAGCTGTGGAAGAGAGCTAATTGAATCTCCTGGTTTCCAGGACGATCCAAGAGCGGTTGCACATGGTTCCACGTGTCCGGACTGATCGTTTCGACGTTGCGAACGCCATGTGTGTATTGCCATTTTGTGGCGTCCAAAGTCAACAGCGAGCGCAGCTGGTCTGCGTTCTCCTTGGTGCGTTGCCGCCAATAGGCCTTGATCGGTTCCCAAAACGGGTTGTCGATTCCCTCGTCGTATGCATTGCCGTTTTGCACAATCAATGCTTCCACTCGCTCGGGATGGCCGGCAGCTAAACGGAATCCAATCGGCGCGCCGTAGTCCATCAGGTAGATCGAATACTTCCGTAGTCCGATTTTCTCCGTGAACTTCTCGATGACGTCCGCCAGGTTGTCGAATGTGTAATCGAATTCCTCGACGGACGGTGAGGCACTGCTCCCAAATCCCGGATAGTCGGGAACGATGAGGTGATACTTGTCCGCCAGAGCCGGAATCAGATCTCGAAACATGTGGGAAGATGTCGGGAAACCGTGCAGCAGCAAAATGGTTGGAGCGTCCTCTGGACCGGCTTCGCGATAGAAAACTTCGAGGTCGTCCACCTTCGCCTTGCGATAGTGGACCTGGGTTGATGGAATCGTTGATATGGACATTAATCGATCTCCGCGGTCAGTTGTGGCGTTCGCATTAAACGTTACTCTAGCCTGCCGGAAAAAGGTGGGGTGTCGGCGAGCTTTGATTGCCAGAGAGCCGACGCTGCTTGACGGCTTCCTCGGTAATCCACTTTAGGTTACCACGGATATCGGCGAGTATGATTTACATGCTGGTGCTGCTCGGGCGGTAACAATTGGAGTGGACCGCTTCCAGAGTCAATTCCACCGCGTCGGCGGCATCTGATCGATTAACCAGGGCACCATCAAAGTCACCGCCAACCAAAGAACAACAATCGCCGCAATTGCGATCAGGCTGACCAAGACCGTCAGCACCACTTTTGTCGGCCGCTGGAAGTGCGGGCTACTCCAGAGCATGGGCAACGCCAGCGGGCCCATCAGCACGAAGAGCATCAGCAAAACCAGCCAAGCTGGCTCGGGCGGGGCCACGATCTTTTCTTTCTGCGACATTTTTCGGCGGTATCTGATTCTAACTTGTAGAACAGCCATGTTCGGCTGTGGTGTGTTAATTTTAAAGTATAGGGCTTGAAATACTAACCCGAAGCGCAAGCGAGGGGGAGTGCGACGTTTTTCCGTGTTTACCGGCCCTCGCTTGCGCTTCGGGTTAGTATTGCAAGCGAAAATAACCCATTCTCGCAGTCTTGCCTAGTTTGTATTGACCCGGTTCCACGAGATTGGTACAAGACCTCTTTCAATTGGCCGCAATCTGGCGGGCCAATAGTTTGGCACAAACGAGGATTGGATGTACCGTCGACACGGGAATAAGCTCGGCCTGGTGTTTTTGACTTGCGACCTGACGGTTACGGCCGCGGTCTGGCTGGGCGCTTATTGTTTGCGGTTTATGTTTTTGCCGTCGCCCGATGGCATCCCCGACTACCGGTTGGTGTTCGAGGGGCTACCGATGGTTCTGCTGCTGGCGGCCATGGCGTATCGGGTTTGTGGGCTCTACGAAGTCCAGCGTTTCAAACAATTACCGCGCGAGTTGGGTGTGATCTGTCGCGCCTGCGGCTTGCTCTTTCTGCTGACGATCGCGATGACGTTCTATCGTCGCGATTTGTACGAGTCGCGGCTGGCGCTGGGAACATTCCTGGCCCTGAACGTGGTGGGGCTGACTGTGGTGCGACGCGTGCTGTGGCGGGTGTTGCGATTTTGGCGCGGGCGTGGACTTAACCACGGTCGCGCGGTGATCGTGGGAGCCGGTCGCACGGGGCGGCTGGTCGCCAAAACCATGGCCGACAACCAGTGGACGGGCCTGGAAGCCGTGGGCTTTGTGGATGAGCCCAGCAAAGTTAAACCGAGCGTTTTGCCCCTGTTGGGCACAGTCGAGCAGTTGCCGCAATTGGTCGAAGAACACAATATCGACCATGTATTCGTGGCCCTGCCGCTATCGCGATACACCGAACTGGCGAGCGTCTATGCGGCCTTGTCCGACGTTTTCGCCGAAGTGCAACTGGTGCCCGACGTGCCCAATCTGGCGGGCATGAAGCTGCGGATGCTGCACGTCGACAATGTGGGCTTCCTGGAGCTGCGTCGTAACCCACACTGCGGCTGGCCATCGGTAGCCAAGCGGGCAACCGATCTGATAGTGGGCACGGCGGCACTAGTGCTGCTTGCGCCGCTGATGCTGGCGTTGGCCGTGGCCGTGAAGCTTACTAGCCCTGGGCCGGTGTTTTTCCGTCAGTCGCGGGCTGGCCTGGGTGGACGGAGCTTTTCCATGCTCAAGTTCCGCACCATGCGTTGCGACGCCGAAGAGGAAACGGGACCGGTTTGGGCAAAAGCCAACGACGACCGCTGTACACGGCTGGGGCGCGTGATGCGACGCTGGAGTCTGGACGAACTGCCGCAACTGATAAACGTGCTGGTGGGGGACATGAGCCTGGTGGGCCCACGCCCAGAACGGGGGGTGTTTATTGAAAAGTTCCGCCGACAACTGCCCGGCTACTGTCAGCGACATCAGGTCCGCTCGGGCATGACCGGCTGGGCCCAGGTGAACGGGTGGCGTGGCAACACCTCGCTGCGGCACCGGTTGCGGTGCGATCTGTACTACATCGCCAATTGGTCGCTGTGGCTCGACGCCCAGATTCTATTAATGACCGTATGGCGGGGCATCCGCAGCCCACATGCTTACTAGCAGCCCATACTACCCAGTTGAAGACCTTTGTCCACTCTGAGGCACTATTCTTGCCTCGTAAAGCTTTACCTATACTGCGCAGTACCCCGGGTTGTAATTATTTTCCTGATTTTTCCGAAAAAACATCTTGTGGGTCTTGACGAGTGTGCCACTCTTCTTGGAGAATATAAGCCTGGGATTAAACTGTTGCAGTTGGCCCGGGCCACCGTCGCAATGCTTTGGCGTTACAATACCTTGGTATTGGGCGTGGTCTTAAGCCGCTTACCCACCTTGCAAGGGTCATGTCCCGCCAGCTCGACTTGAGAAGAGGCCTTCTGTCGTGCGAGGCGGCGTCATGCTATCCATCCTACTTGCTGCTTGCGCAATAGTTAGCCTCACCCAGCAGGGCCGTCACAAACACACCTAAAGATTGGGTTGTGTTGGTTATTAATATCGACATACCACGTTTGTACGGCTCCTGATTTTACACGGCAAGTTTTTTACCAAACAAAATCGTTTGTCGGCCAATGTTCGGCAGAGGCAGCCGAATTTCTTGGCGGGTAAATTGAGGCAGACAGTACGAGGCACCAGGAAAAGACGGGGCGAACAGTTAAAGGGCACACGTGAACAGGAGAAGAACAGATGATTGTTAACAAAACAGCTTCAGTCGAAGAATATAAAATTGCCAGCCGTTTCGACAGCTTGCGCAAAATCTTGAAGTCTGAAGAGTACGCACACCACCTGGAAAAGCCGCTGGCCTATTGGGCCTTGCCGACCGACCGGCGTCTTCCGCTGGTGCTTTTGGGCCGCACGCTGGGCGATCTGTTGGATCTGCCCTTTGTGGAACTGACAGCCACGCCGGGTATCGGCCAGAAGAAAATCCGCTCGTTCGTAGGGCTGTTATCGCGAGCGGCAAATACCGACCCCACCGATCTGTCGGTCGACGACATGAAGTCCATGCCAAGCCCCTCGGCGCGTCGTGAGACGGAAACATCCACGGGAGATTTCGATCCCTCGACGGTTTCCGAAGTTGTTTGGAGCCAGTGGCGGGCCACGGTCATCAAACACGGTTTCGAACACGAGACGCTCGGCCGATTGGCGCCCAGCCTGCGAGGCATGACGCGCGTCAACTGGAATACAAGCTTGGACGAATTCACGGACTGCACACTGGCCGAGATCAAAGCCAGAAAAACGCACGGCGAGAAACGCATTCACGCCATGCTGCAAGTCTTCCACGGCCTGCACAAGTTGCTTTCGGAAATGGGACAAGAGGAGCACCTCGTGGTGCGCATCTGCCCACATCGAATCGACGCCGCGCAACAGTGGATCGCCAAAACCATGCGTTCGACAGCCGTTCCCAGCGAAACGGAGATCTTTGCACAGTTCGTCAAACCCTTGCTCGACCAACTGCATGCCGACGCCACCGAGCAGGTCGCCAACTTGGCCGACGACCGTGTCGGACTCTCGGGCCCGATCACCAGCGTCCGCGAAGTCGCACGCACCATGGGTCTGACCCGCGCACGAGTTTACCAACTGCTGAACGAAGTCAACGACATCATGCAGGTCCGCTGGCCCAGCGGCCGCCGCGAGGTATACGAGTTGCTCGAAAAGCTCGACGGCGATGCGAGGATATCTGGAACATCCGAGCAACTCGACCAGTTCCGGGCGGCCGCGGAGTTGTTCTATCCTAACAACCGTCGCGGAGGCACGGGACTGCTGGAACGAGCCGGAGTGGGCGAAGAGTCCATCGAGTCAGTCGCCGACGCCATTGGCGCGTGAGGCGCGGCCACACATGGGCCGCGGCTACGGAGTTCGGCCATTTGTTTATAATGGCGGCCATGCAATCCGATTCCGCAAAGGCCCAGGAAGCGTCCAACAATCCGCCCGAGCATGGCCGGGCGGGGGAATGCGGACAGTGTGTCCCAACATACCGTAAACGCATGAGCCGGCAGCGAGCCGAACCAGCCTTGGCTTGGCGCCCAACGCCAGAACAGTCGCTCGGCCTGTAGGGTATCGAGAACGACCGCTTCGGCGGTGGCAATCTTTTCATGAGCATAGACACGGCAGTCGGGCTCGAAAACGCACTCGAATCCGGCGTGCTGTAACTTCAACGCCAAATCGACGGCCGAATAAGCCGCGCCCGTCTCACCGCAAAAGCGGTCGACGCGATCAATGGCCGATTTGCGATAGAACCCGGCCAGCATGTCGGGGCCCAGCGTGGTACGCGGTTGGTGGCCGACCTCAGCAAGCTGCTTGGCTTGGCACGAGCGGCGAAACGATCCCCCGCGGCGATATTCCAGGCCGGCCGAGACTACCCTGTGCGGATCGTCGGAACGAAGAATCAGCGGCGCCACGGCGGCCACTTGTCGATCTTCGAAACGGCCCATAACCGCTGCGGTCCAACCTGGGCTGACCTCGGCGCCGGGCGTCAGCACGTGGACGATTTCGCCCTCGGCCGCGTCGATACCCCGATTGAGGCACTCGACCGCATTGCAGCCGATCGGCGTGTAAACGAACCGCACCTCGTTCTTGAGGTCGTATGGATCGGCGTAGACTTCATTAAGCACCACGACGATCTGGCAGTTATCCGGTCTGTTCTCCAAGACGGAGACCAGGGTATCTTCCATCCGCTGTACGTTACCCGTCAGAGGGATGACGATCGAGAGCCGTTGCACGAGATTTCCTCTATAATTGGCCTTAAATGCGACATTGGCCAGTTTTTCATCCGACGTCCGTTTATGTCGGTTGTTTCGGAAAGGGAAGTTTATCGGAATCGGCCGGTATCGGCCACGTATTGGAAACTGGCCAAATACGTTTCGTTAAACTCCACTCATCTCGCCCTGCTTGCCATCTTTTTGGTTACTCTGTACAGTCCTCAGGGTGTAAGCGGCAGCGAATTTTCAGCATTCCTTTGTAATGCCCGGCTGCGGTGCCGGGTAAACGCCATCGGGGCCGGGTTGGATCGGCGCCGGGGTGTCGAAGGTCAAGTTATCGATGTCTTTGACGAACTGGAACTCGGATTTAAGCGCCTGGTCCCAGGAGATTTCCCGACCGCTGTGGGTTGCCATGCGGCCCATCAGGCCGGCTACGCTGGCCTGGCCGGCGCGGCGCGATTCGTTGTGAGGCTTGTCCTGACGGATGGCGTCCAGCAGTGCCTGCCATTCGGCGTGGTAGGGATTGCAGTCGGGCTGTTCATATCGCCAGACTAAATTGTCCTTGACCATATTGTGGCTCTTGTAG
>CAZISU010000244.1:0-7655 GCA_964541935.1 uncultured Planctomycetaceae bacterium
GGCGCTAGGCTTTGCGTCGGCGCTGACGTAGTTGGCGATCCAACGTTCGAGGAAGTCCTGACAATCTTCGACTTCCATGAACGACCCGATTTTGTCTCGGGCGATAACTTTGAGGAAGTGCGCGAATCGCGAGGATGCCATAATGTAGGGCAAGCGGGCCGAAATGGCGGCGTTTGCCGTGGCGTTGGCGCGGTCGTACTTCTTGGGTTTCTGGCAGGTTTGCGCGCCAAAGAACACCGAGTAGTCAGTGTTCTTGTAGTGGCACAAGGGCAGGAAGCCCAGCTTGCTGAGTTCGGCCTCGCGGCGGTCGGTGATACCGATTTCGGTGGGGCACTTGAGGTCGGGGTCGCCATCATCGCTGGTGAAGACGTGGGCCGGCAGGCCTTCGACCTTGCCACCCCCCTCGGCACCGCGGATAGCCGTGCAGAACTCGGTCTTGGCAAAAGCGTCGGTCAATCGCGCGCCGCTGACAAAGGCCGCGTTCATCCAGGCGTACTGGTCGTGGTCGACGGCCTTGGCCTTGCCCTTCTTGTCGAGTTCGACCTCTTCGTAATCGAACTCTTCGACGGGCTTGGTGTTGGCCCCGTAGGGCAGGCGCGAGAGCACACGCGGCATGACCAGGGCCGTGAAACGCGAGTCTTCCGATTCGCGGAACGATTTCCACTTGGTGTATTCGACCGTATCGAAGATCTTCTCCAGGTCGCGGGGCTTTGAAAGTTCGGTGAAGCTTTCGAATCCGAACAGCGACGGCGCGGCGGCCGAGATAAAGGGACAGAAAGATGCCGCCGCCACGTTGGACATTTTACCCAAGAGTTCGACGTCTTCGGGATGGTTGGTAAACTCGTAGTCGCCGATCATGGCCGCGTAGGGTTCGCCGCCGGGCGTGCCGAACTCATTTTCGTAGAGCTTTTTGAATATCTGGCTCTGATCGAATTCGACCGCCTTATCGAGATCCTTGAACAAGGCACGCTTGGATACGTTGAAGACCTTGATCTTCAACTGCGCGCTGGTTTCGGTGTTTTGAATCAGATAGTGCAGCCCGCGCCACGTGCCTTCCAGTTTCTGGAAGCCGGGCGTGTGCATAACGGCGGCCAACTGCTTGGAGATGGCGGCGTCGATGGCCTTCATGCCCGCGGTCAGGGTGCGGGTCACGTCTTTGTCCCAAGTGACGGTGCCCTTGAGGGCTTCTTCGGTGAGCGTGCGCAGCAAATCTTGTGCGCGCGACTCTTCGGTTTGCTTGGTGGCCTTGATGGCCTGGTCGAGGATACTGCCTTCTTGGACCTCGACTTGTGCGGCTTGCGCCTGTGCTTGGGTGTCTTTGCCGGTGCTCATTATTCATCCTCCTGCGGCGCGGGCGCCGACTGGTCGCCGGACCCGGAAATTCCGAGATCGGTCGAAAGTTTTTTGAGTTGGTCGGTGTTTTCCAGGACCTCTTCGAGGACGTTTTCGAGATCCTCGGAGAGATCGACCTTGGTCAATAGATCGCGTAGCTTGTCGCGCGTTTCCAAAAGTTGCCGCAACGGTTCGACCTGTTTTGCCACGGCGGCCGGCTCGAAGTCGTCCATGGAGTTGAACTTGAGCTGCACGGCCATCTCGCTGCCCTCGCCCTTGAGCGTGTTTTCGACCTTGAGATTCAAGCCCGGCGACATGCGGGACATGACGTCGTTGATGTTGTCGCGGTCGATTTGAATGAACTTGCGTTTGGAGATGGGGTCGAGCTTCTTAGTGGGATCGCCCGAAAAATCGCCTAAAACACCCATTACAAAGGGTAAGTCCTTTTTGACGACTGCTCCCTCGGTTTCTACATCGTAGGTGATATGCACGCGCGGCTTGCGTACCCTGTCGAGTTTGTGTTGTGTGCTTTCCGACATCAGTTAATACCTCCGGCTTGATAAGTCAGGGACGGACGGGCCGACCCGTGTATTGAAGACTTGACGATATACTAATATTCCGATTGCTCCTCCTCGGGTGGCGTCTGAATGCCCACGAGTTTATACATTTGGTCCCGCGTGGCGTCGTCGGGAATGAGTTCTTTCCAGAGTTCGGGCAAGGGCATTCGTCCCCAGCGGACGGCCTGTTCCAAGGCGTAGGAAACGGGCGAATGCGGCTCGGTACGTTTGAAGAACTCGGCCACTTGCAGCAAGGCCCCGAAGGCGTCTTCGCGCGTGGCGACCTGTCCGGCGCCCTTCGACTGCACGTTGGCGACCGTCACGCCGTTGCCCGGCACATCGAGGATGTCACCCTCGCCGGCCTCTGGTGTTGCAGCCGCGTCTTGTTCATCGTCGCCCAATATATGCTTGGCAATCGTGCGAACGGTTTCCTCGGTTTCTTGCATGGCGTTGCGGATGGCCGAAGAGGGCGGCGTGAGGTCGTAGCCGTCTTCGTCACATCCGCAACGTTCTTCCAGGGCCGCACAGAGCCGTGCATATTCTTCTGTGGCGGCGGAAATGTCATCCAACAAATCGCGGAAAAAATCGGCCGGCGTTTCGGCCACCGCACGCATGAAAACCTGCATGCTGACCCAGCCCTGATCTATTCGCTGCGCACGTTTATCGGGATCTTCGATGCGATCGATGTCCAAGGCCCGCTGGTAATTCACCAAGCTGAAGCGCCCCTCGCTGGTATCGGCTGTTACCGGGATGTTCGACATGGGCGTGAGCAAAACGCCGTGTGCATCTACGCCGTTGAGGCCGGCCAAGGGCGCCACGCGGGTCAGCACGCCTTCTTCGTCCGGCAAGGGATAGAGTGCTTCCCAAAATTGCTCGACCATCTCGCAGACCAGACGGAAACCGTCGCGGAGGCCGGCGAACCCGTCGCGGCGCGTGAGGCCTTCGATGAGCCAGGCGGCGATTTCCAGATCTTTGGAACGCTCGGCGATGATTTCCGGGCCCAGATCGAGAACCGGACGCCAATCCGGCAATTCTGCGGCCGGCGAATCCTCGTCCTCGAAAAGGCTCTTCCGCTCGGCGTCTCTGGCCGCGTTGCGGGCGTCTTTTATCTGGTAGTAGACCGATGTTGGCGAGCCATCGGCGCGCAAATTGTCGCCGGCCGGATTGTCGCCGCCGATCGGCTGCAGCAGTCGCTCGAAATCCAGGATCTGTGGTGAGCCCATTTTCATCCTCGCGGTCTATTTGGTTTTTCGTTGATTAGGAAGTAAGGTCCATGGCTTTGAGTGAAGCGGCCAGCCGCAGCAGCGTGCGCTTGTGCAGGCGGCTGGCCCAGGACTTGCTGATGCCCAAGCGCCCGCCGGCTTCCTTGAGGGTTAGCCCTTCGTAATATGTTGCCCGGATCAGGGCGGCCGACTCGTCGGGCAAGGCGTCGACCAACATGCGAAGCTTCTGTTGCATTTCCCGGTTGATGGCCTGGGATTGCGGTTCCGGCAGCGAGTCGTCCTGCAGGCGAATGCTCTTGTTCTGGTCGTTGTCACCACCGTTGTCGCCACCGTCGGTGGTTGCCAGATAGACGACGGCCAACGCACGGCTAACGTCGACAAACCAACGCATGTCGTTTTGCAACGAACCTTTGCCGCTTGCGGCGTTCTCCTCATTTTCCTGCCGCAGGACCTCGTCGGCCATTTGCTGGTTGCGGAGCTTTGAATACTGGGTACGACTGACCCAACTCATTTTCGACAGGCCGTCGTAGATCGACCCGCGAATGCGGTAATAGGCGTATGTGGAAAAACGGCTGCCGCGACTGGGGTCGAACTCGCCGGCCGCTTCGACCAGGCCGACTTGACCGTAGGCGTCCAGATCCTCGAGGCTGATGTGCGACGGCAACTTGCGGTGTATTTGCCTTGCCAACGAATGCACCAAGCCTTGGCATTCTTCGATGAGTTGTTCTGTGCTGCGACAGGGGGCAGTCATGGCTCGTCCCCCCCCGCACAAGAGCTGTCCGTCAAACGGGCCCAAAATTTTTCCAAACGTTTCGACGCAACCGGATCTTGCATGAGCGTTGCAGCGATCTCGCCGGCGACTTCCCGCCAGGCATCGCTGGAGTTGGCACGGGCGGGGAGCTGTGAACGCAAAACCGCATGCACCAGTTCGATCAGAACCGGATCGAGCGCGAAGGCGTGGCCGCGGAATTTTCGGGCCACGGCAAAGATCGCTTCCTTCTCAGCGGGATCGATGGCCATGGCGTCAATATCTGCGCCCTCGTCGCAGATATCCTGAGTTTCTCGCATTACCTGTTCGAAAAAGTCGTGCTCTGGTCGCTGTTGTGCACGTTTATCCGCCTGGTTGTCCGCCTGGTGATCCACATGAGATTGGCTATCCGCTCGCTCTTCGCTCGGCGTATTACCGCCGAGTGATGTTTCTTGTGGATCAAACGCGGAAGAGGACATGGACAATTACTCCCAGCCGGATCGCAACGTTATAAGTGGTAATGAACATCCGTGTTAAACTGCGTTCACATTACCCGCAAACAGCGGGGTGTTAGCGGCAGCTTCTGGTAGCCCTCATTTTAGACAGGAACTTCTCCCTGTCTAGGAGATAACACAACTAGAGGAAGTTAAAATTCGGGGTTTATTTCAGGAAAAGGTAGTAATAAACCGCCAGTCCGACTAGCGTGGCAAAAAGTAGGGTGTCGAAGGCTAGTCCGATTTGGGCAAGTCGTTGCAGTTTATCGTCATCGGCCATGGCCTCGCGATTCCATTGCAGTTCTTCTTGTTGCTCGGGCAATTTATCTAAAACGCCATGAACGAAGGCTTGGCGGTCGGCCGTCTGGCCGGTGGCCGCGAAATAGCAGCCGCCGAAAAGCAAGGGCTCGTTTTCCAGTCCCGCTTCGGGCTCGCCGGCAAAACCGGCCGTCAAGAGCGTGCCCAAGCGGGCTTGCACGTTGCGGCGGATCTTGCACAAAAGCGCGTAGAGACGCGTGTTTCCCGGCTTGCTCAAAGCGCCCGGTTCGCGGAAGAGTGCATAGGTCCAGTCTTCGAAGGCACCGCAAAGGTGCGCGCTAAGTGCGCCGAGCCGCTCGGGAGTGGGAGGGCAGAGAATGGGGAAGCCACGGCCGAAACGCTGCCCGGCGGCGCGCTCGCGGCCGACTCGTCGAACCAGTTCGCGAAACCCGCTCTCGCTTTCCATTCCCACCACCATGGCCGTAACGGGACAACGGATCTGCAAGACGCGGCGCACGACGGTCAGGTCGGCCTGGACGGACTTTTGCAACTCGCGGCTATCGCGAGGACTGCGTTGGATGAGGCCGAAGGGCAGGAGCGTGACCAGGCCGTTAATGGGGCAGAGGTTTTGCCGCGCGCGTCGGATCAGGCGGCAAACGTATGCGAAGCGTTCGGTTTGTTCGACTTTGTCACCTTGGTCCAGAGCAACGGCCATGCGCTGGTCGGACGCGCCGGCTGCCGCCGGGGCCGCTTCGCTGTTAGCCGCGCCGCTGGGGAAAATCTCCATGGTGCCGCGGATGTTAGGCGTGGGTGGGCTGGCGGACGTCTCGGGAATGGAAGTGTCGCGGCTGGAAGTACCGGAATTGGGGACGCCCGGAGCGTTTTCATCGGCCGCAACGTTTTCTTGCCCTGCCACAATCGTGCCGCGAATTCCACCGGACGACTGCTGGGCGGCCGATTGGGCTACAGCCGGGCTGGGGCGGCCGGCGGCATTTTGGGCCAGAGCAGAGAGCTTGCCCAGGCAACTTGCGTCATTGACAACCAAAAAGATGCCATCGGCGTTGCCGTACCAGTGCAACGCGGCCGGCCCCTCGGGCGTTCCTTCCATGCCCAGGTCCAGCTTGGCGGCGCCGAAGAGCGATTTGCCCTGCTTTTCGTCGGCCGATCCGAGCACCAGGAACAGGGGAATGTCCGTCAGATCCATGCCGTTGGCCTTCAATTCGGCCAGGCCAGCCTTCCAGGCACGATCGATGTCCGGAAACCGCGAGACGTCGCCCTCGAGCCAAAGCTGCACCGCTTTGTAGACGACCAGCGGAATTACCATGATGAGGATGAATACGACCAGATAGAAATTGAAATTCAGCTTAACGTCGATGGGCGATCGATCGGGCGTCATCCACAGAAAAACAAGAATACTGATCGCAGCGCAAGTGATGAGCAGAAGCCACGCGAGTATGGCCACGCGCGCGGCCATGGAAATGCCCAGCACCCTGCGCGACCCGGCCATAAGCCGACTGGGCGTTTCCAGTAACATCCGTAGCGGATAGGTGAGGCAATATATGAAACGATGTACGTAGTTCATTATTTGATTATGTCCATTTGTGTTTAGACATGATTTACACGATTATCAAGATTTGTTATTTGATGACAGATGACAATTGAAATTTCAAACTATCTTGTCAGTCTTGTTAATCTTGCCTAATCCCCCCTTCCCGATAGGTTTTGAATTTGCGTTTGACTTTTACAGAAGGTCCGAAGTTGATCAGCAGGCCGTCTTCGATTCCCGTCGCTTGCAGATAATTGACCAGTTGGACTTCGTGCTCCTTCGCCAACTCACGCACCGCCTTCAATTCGATAATCACTCTTTTCTCGACCAGTAAGTCGGTGTAGAAATCGCCGACGACGCGTCCGCGGTAGTAAACCGGCACCGGCGACTGCTGTTCGACCTGCAAGCGGGCTTCTTCCAATTCGATACGCAACGCATTTTCATAGACCTTCTCCAAAAACCCCGGTCCTAAAGCGTTATGCACCTTGTATGCACAACCGATAATCTTTTCCGTTAATGCGTTAATATCCTTTTTCGTTTTCGACATGATTTACAAAATTAACAGGATTACAATTTAACTTGTTAATTCTGTTAATCATGTCTATTTCCCCTTATTTCTTATTACGAGAAACCTGTCGTTTCGTTTTCGACATGATTTACAAAATTAATAGGACTGCAATTTAACTTGTTAATTCTGTTAATCATGTCTATTTAACTTCCCCCCGGCATCAAGAAAAACCATACGAACAAAACGATAAATACACTCAACCCGATACCGGCCATTATTGCCCAGATCAGTAAGAAGGGGCCTTCCAGGGGCGGGGCGCCTTCGATGGAGATGCTTTCTTCGCTGATCGGCGGGCGGCCTTGGCCGAGTTGGATGGATAGGGACGTCTGTTTGGCCCAGCTTTCCAGGTCGGGTGGTAATTGGAAAAGGTCGCTGAGCGTCGAAGCGTCTTCGGGGTTGCGATATACGCCGCGAAAACCGAGCACCACGGAAACGTAGAACACTTCAAGGGCGTCCTTGCAGGTCAGGGTCGAGGCTTCCTTGGCCTTCAAGTAGAATTCGTTGGCACGCTGGCGGGTGGTGCAGAGTTCGAACTCCAAAGAGTTGTTCTCCCACCAGCCGCGGTTGTTCCAGGGGGCGTCTATGAGCACCTCGTCTACCCAGGAGATGAGCGCGTATTTGGCCAGGCGCCAATCTTCTCGTTGGCCCAGGCGGGCTTCGGCCTGGTCGAGGAAACCGCGGATATGCAACCGCTCGTTTTCGGCCGACGGATTTTCGCCGCGGTCTATTCTTTCGAGCAGGCCTAAAACCCGCATGAAAATCGGATCTACTGCTTCGGCGAATTCGGGTGTCATTGATTAGGCGGTTTTGACAGGATTAACGGGAGTTACAGGAGTTATTACTTGGGTACCGCATATAGTGCGAATTGCATGGGAATCTTCTTTCTGCCCACCGAAATCACGAGTTTTCGCTCCCCTTGCAAATTGTCA
>CAZISU010000245.1:0-7653 GCA_964541935.1 uncultured Planctomycetaceae bacterium
AAACAACAGCGGAAATGCTCGCAGAGAACCGGCCATTTCACCACAAAGTGTGACCGGCTTCCCGGTCGACTGGCAGACGTCGATTACGTTGGCCAGCACTTGCAGCACAGCTGGAAGCAGAGGTTGGCAAAGGTGGTTCACTTTCGGATTGTCACGGTCGGCTGCCGTTAAGTACTGGATGAGGTCGTTCGAGCCGATAGATACGAAATCTACGATGTCTAAGAACAGGCGAATCGACATGGCTGCCGCAGGTACCTCGATCATGATCCCCAGGAGGACCGTGCCGTAGTCCTTATGCTCGTTTTCAAGTTGGCGCTGGGCTCGGACTACCATTCTGCGAACACGCAGCACCTCGTCACGTGTGGTAATCATCGGGAACAGCAACCGCACTTCTTTTTCCTGGGTTGCGGCTGCTCGGAGAATTGCCCGAATTTGGCGAATGAAGAATTCCGGGTACTCGAATGACAAGCGTATTGATCGCCAGCCCATGAAGGGATTCGCTTCTCGGGGCGTCCCGAGGTAGGGCAAAATCTTGTCGCCACCGATATCTAGGGTACGGATCGTTACAACTCGACCGGGACTGGCGGCAATGATAGCTCCATAAGTCTCCACTTGCTCTTCTTCATCTGGAACGCTAGGGTGGGTCAAGAAAAGGTATTCAGTGCGGAACAAACCTATGCCAGCCGCGCCCACCCTCACTGCTGTGTCTACATCAGCCAAGCTATTCACGTTCGCAAGCAACTCCATTGCCTGCCCATCGGCTGAAACGGCAGGCTGGTCCCGATTCGTTGCCAACTCTTCCTTGAAGTGAATGTATTCCCGTTGTTGTTTGAGGTAAGCATGCTCCGTCTCACGATCTGGATCGACGAAGACAACTCCCTCGTGACCGTCGATGATGACGGTGTCTCCGGTGCATATATGGTCCAAAACGCCCTCGATGCCCGACACAGCAGGAATGCCCCGGCTGCGGGCAAGAATGGCGGCATGGCTGGTTCGGCCACCATATTGCGTCAGAACCCCAACAATTTCTTGATTGCCAATGGGAATCAGATCCGATGGCAAAAGGTCGTCAACTACCAATATGCCCGATAACTCGCGCAGATGTATTTCGGGCGCGTCCGACAGGTGTTTCTTCACGCGATGAACGATGTCACGGAGGTCAGCCATACGCTCCCTGAGGTATTCACTCTCGATGGCGGCAAAAATCGGTGCATAATCATCTTGTACGGACTGCAATGCCGTCCCCGCCGTTTGATGCTTCTCCAGAATGTAACGAGCAACTTGGTTTGAGAAGCTCTCGTCACCGAGGATCGCTGCATGGGATCCAAAGATAGCCGCTTCATCAATACCCACCTGCATCGCGACTTGTTTCTGAACGGCTCGGAGTTCTGACAGCGCATTTTCACGGGCTTCGCTGAACTTTGCCAGCTCCGACGACACTTGCTCCTCACCAATCTCCGCCGTCTGCAGTGCAATAGTGGCTCGGTGAACACAGTATGCCTTGCTCACCACAACTCCAGGTGATACTGCAATTCCACGCAATACAACCTTGGCGTGAGGTTTCAGTGGTGTTGCAGCCGCCGGTCGTGGAGAGACTCCTGTCTCAGGGTGAGTGTCAGAGGCGTGTTTCCGCCCTGATTGTCGCCTGTCAGACATGTCTAATATCGCAGTTTTCTTGCAGTAAATTGTAATAGTTGGCCCAGATATCCGGAACTGTATCGTCGGGCGACTTGTCCAGACAACAGGCTCCATATTAGCTCTCGGGACGGTGTCGTTCATAAGCACCACAAAAAAACCTTCATCGGAGCTACGGTCAAACAAAAGCAAATAGCGTGCCGTTTTCGCCGCAAGTACGCGGTCTGAGATTTCTTAATGGCGATTCCCGCCCGTTTGAAGGCTCCACCGGCGGATATTCGATCAAATCGCTCCCATCTGCAGCAAGATTCCGCCACCCAGCCTGCTCTTGTTACCGCGTGGGATCACTGTGTGGCTCACTAGGATTTAGTGGTTCATTTGACTCTGCAACCTTTTGCCCAGAATGGTTAGGAGTTGACCAGGGTGAGGCCCGTCAAGACGGCCAGGTCAGCCAGGCATGCTTCCGCCCCAATCCCCCGGAAGAGAGGCTTACTGCGAATGCCCGGAAACCGGGAAATTACTGTCGGCCGGGAGCCCTTTTGCCCCGTTTTCTCGATAGAGGATGGAAGGCAAATGTTGTTTGCACCGTGTATTGTAGCCACATGGTAATGCGCATCAAAAAAGATACCGGGTTGCGCACGAAAACGGGGGCCATTTGTAAACCAAATACATCTTGTCTCTGGGGTTTCTTTAGCCCCTTCCGCCTTCGCCGTCGCATCGGTCCTCGCCCCGCGTTTCCTGGGGCCGATGCGACGGTGAAGGTGGTAGGGGCGGCCCCTTTTGTCGAGCCCGAGCGGAGGTAAAGTGGTCCCCATTATCATGCGCGATTATCAGTTGAGGTGGTCCCTTTTCTCCTGCGCTTTACCACCACAACCACCGATCTGTTGGCTTGGCCCGTGTCGCATGTGCGGAAGGGCCGAAGCACGCACGCCATCCAAAATTATGTTTGTGGCACATCGTTTGCTTATGTCCAAGTTGGTGAATCGTCCGCAATGGTATATCTGTCGCCAGGAGTGGGCCAAGATATTGCGGTCGGATGTGAAAAGTTGCCGGCGATTCAGTGACAACGGTTCTAATGTTTGGGGAGTTTCGGGTTACGAAGCCTCCCCGCATAAGGAAATAAACAGTAGGAACTACAATAGTGAATACTTCAGTAGTGTTTCGATCTGCGCTGGGGTTGACTGCGATACTAAGCCTGTACGCTCTGAGCCTCTTCATGATGGCCTCATTGGCCGTGTTAGCCATGCTCTTTGCCTCGTCCAAACACAAAGCCGAGCCTGCGCGTTATCCGGATAGTTTTTTCGACGTTCCTTTCAATCAAATGCAAATATCCGAAGACTTCATACGACCCGGCAACGGACCAGGTCTCCGAAAGCTATCCCGTCGAGCTTAGTACACACCTTATCATAAAGTGAGCCTGCAGAACTACTCAATCATAAACCGGAAAGATGGTGCCAAATGGATATCAATTATCACGAGCGGATTTTTAAGCAGGCCTGGACAGAACACCAGAAGATCCGCTTAATCCTGGCTGAAATTCAGTCGGTGCTTGGACAGTGCACGCAGACACAAACGCAGCAAGCCGACGAGACTCGCAGCGCAATATCTAAGCAGCTCTCGCATCGTCTTGTGGACTTGATCAATCAACTCAGCAAACGCTTCACTTACGAGGGAGCGAACGGCGAGGTGGCCATCACCCTTGCTTGTGACCGATACCTGCACTCCGATGTAGCGGATCTAACATCTCGGTGGAAAAGACTCGAGCGGGAACTTCGGGATCTTCTTGATGTTTGTAGCGCTGGTGATGACTCGGACATTCTCGTCGAGCGTCTGGGCAAAGCGTTTCCGCAACTCTCCAGCGATTTGGGAAATTACCTACCGGATAAGATGGATGCTCTTCGCAAAAGTTTGGTTAGCGTCCGGGAATTAGTTTCAATAAGCTGATAGAGGTCTGTTTCATGTCAGAAAAATATTCCTTGGCTACAAGGAGTTGGTTGTCTCGAACAAGAACCCACCCAGCAACCAACAGAGGGCAATTTACTAAGATATTTCTTTGGATCGTGACGATAGTGCTAGTCATATTCCTGGTCCTTTGGTAGTCCTGGTTGTGCACTGGAATGCGGCCGCTTACGGAGTAGAAATCCAAGGCAGGGCTGCACTCGCAAATGACAGGACTAAAAAGAAACCGCACATGTCCGTCAGGGTGGTGAGAATCGGACCCGAGGCAAGTGCGGGATCTTGCCGCAGCTTCCTCAGCAGCAGGGGGATGGCGCCGCCAAGGCACACGGCCAGCAAAGTGTTTATTGCCAAGGCCGCACCAACGACCAAACCCAGCACAGGATTTCCCTTCCAGATATACGCCACGCCTCCGATGATGGCTCCCAGTACCGTGCCGTTAATGAGCCCCACCGATGCTTCCTTTCCGATAACACGAAGCAATTCGTAAGGCTTGATCAGTCCAAGGACGAGTTCCCGCATGCTCACAGCAACTGCTTGATTACCGCTACATCCACTCATGTCCGATATGATGGGCAGGAATACGGCCAATGATATGACCGCGGCCAACGTATCCTGGTGATATGCGATGACACTTGCCGCCAGCAGGTTGAGAAAGATGTTGATGCTCAACCAAGAGAGCCTGCGCGTCGCACGCAATCGCAGTGGCATACTCCGGAATTCCTCTCCGCCCACGATGCCGGCGAACCTCAATAAACTCCGATTTGCCTGTTCTTGGACAGCCTTCTGAACGTTGGATCGATGCACCACACCCAGTAGACGATTATTATCGTCAGTCACTGGTAGGCCGAACAACGGGTATCGCTCTAAGGTGAGATGCAGCTTGTCCAGCCCCACATCGTGGTGAACAGAAACCGGCTCCGCAATCATAATCGATACAATCGGCCGTTGCCTTGAGGAAAGCAGCAGGTCACGAAAACGCAGCACGCCAACCAGTCCATCTTCCGGAGAGACGATATAGGCGTACTGCACATTGAAGCTGGCATATTTCTCGGCATTTTCGCGAAGATCGTCAATGACGTCTCCGACCCGCAGGTCTTTATCGAAAACGAGACATTCGGTGACCATCAGTCCACCGGCCGTGTCCGATGCATACTGAACCAATTGGCGCACATCCTCGGCATCTTCAGGCGTCATGCGGTCGAGAATCGCCTCGGCCTGCTCAGATCCCATCGCTCCAAGAAAGTTGGCCTGCTGGTTACTTGGGGCTTCGCTGACAATTGCAGCGGCCTGGTCTGGCGAGAGATGTTCAAGAATTCCGACAGATTGAGGTTCGGGCAACTCCTCCAACAACGCCGCCGCGTCCTTCTGTGGGAGTAAGCCGAGGATCTCGGCTTGTTCTTCATCGCCCAAACGCGACAGTGCACGAGCGTTTTCACCCGGTGGCAAATTAGTCATAAACTCGTCGAGTTGGTCCACGTCGCCCGACTGGACCATGGATTCAATTTCCACCCATGGTTCAACGTGTTCGTCTTCTTCCATAATAGATCCCTTGTCCCAAGGTTGTGAGGAGCGGGCTGAAATGCCATCCAGCTTCACTTTGGTTTTTCAGATCATGCTTGCCCCAGCCGCTTACCGGCCCGTTGAACATATAACAAGTGACCTGTGATTACAATGTCTGTACAGGCAATACGTACCAACCCAAGCTCTTTATTGGCACTAGAACACAGGCATGCGGAGATGTCGGAAATGGGGCTGAATGGGGGGGAAAGGGGGTTGCAAGTGGAAGGAGTTGTGGGAAAATGATGCGGCTGGGGAAGGCCGGTTTTTCTCTACAAGACCGAAAATGAAGATTGAGAGTCCAATGCAAAGGCTGCTAGTAGTTGACGACGAGCCCTCGATACTTCACCTGTTTTCGCGGGTGTTCCAGGGCGAAGAAGTGGAACTGATCACCGCATCTTCCGGAGATGAGGCGGTCAATTTGGTTTCCACAAGCCAACCCGATGCCGTGATACTAGACATAGTCTTGCCAGACCGATCCGGTCTGGACGTGTTCAAGGAAATTCGCCGACTTGATGCCCGGATGCCGGTTATCTTCATTACTGCCAGCGGTGCCAGCGAAACGGCCATCGAGGCAATGAAGTTTGGGGCGTTCGACTACCTTTCCAAGCCACTTGATTTCGGTCAGGTTCGGAAGCTGGTCGCCCAGGCGTTTGAGATCCGGCAAATCATGCAGGAACCAATCCCTCTCGTCTCGGAGCCCGAGGAGTTGCCGCAAGGCGGAGAGGCCCTTATCGGCCGCTGCCAGGCTATGCAGGAAATCTACAAGGCGATTGGACGGGTGGCCCCACAAACGGTTACGGTACTCGTACGTGGCGAGAGCGGAACCGGCAAGGAGTTAGTCGCCAGAGCTATCTATCACCACAGTAACCGCTCTGGGGGTCCGTTCTTAGCCGTCAATTGCGCGGCCATTCCCGAGACACTGCTAGAGAGCGAGTTGTTCGGTCATGAGAAGGGGTCGTTTACCGGTGCCGATCGTCAACGCATTGGGAAATTTGAGCAGTGTGCCGGCGGCACTCTGTTCCTCGACGAAATCGGCGACATGCCGCTTGCCGTACAGAGTAAAATCCTCCGGGTGCTTCAGGATCAACGTTTTGAGCGGGTAGGAGGTAACCAGACTGTCCAAGCAGACGTGCGAATCATCGCGGCCACCAATAGAGACCTAGAGAAAATGGTCGAAGAAGGCCGATTTCGCTCCGATCTTTACTACCGCCTGGATGTGTACACCATTATGATACCGCCGCTTCGCATGCGTCCAGAAGACCTTCCAATACTGGTCAACCACTTTCTTGGCTATGCAAATAAGGAATTGAACAAACAGGTTCAAGGCATCGCTCCCGACGCACTGGATGCTCTACAGCAATACTCTTGGCCGGGTAACGTGCGGGAACTTCAAAGCGCGCTAAAGCGGGCAGTCTTGCAGACCACCGGCCCGGGCATGTTGGTGGAATTCCTGCCTGAAGCCATTTCTCACTACAACAAAAAATCAAGTCCAACCTTAACTATCCCACCTTCTATCGTAGACTGGGACTGTTTCGTCGACGAACACATCCAGAACAATGCAGGCGAGATATATGATGAAGCAATAGCGATAACCGAACGCGAAGTGATTACGCGAGTCCTCAAGCGCGTAACCGGCAATCAAGTCCAGGCTGCCAAGCTCTTGGGAATCACACGGACAACGCTCCGCTCCAAGATGCGACAGCTTGGCATTTCACTTGGTACAGTCATCGAGCAGGTTCCACAATCCGAGGAAGAGCAGACTGATTCTGATAACGCTAGTGATTAGCAATATAGCTCTCCAGCACATCAACCAACTGCTTGACTTGCTGAGCAAGTTCGTCGCAGACCATCTCGGCCCCGACAAAGTTGCCTTCCTGGCCTCTTGATTCCAGATCGGTTGCAGACTTCAAGGCCTTTTCGACATCAAAATTGCTTACCAGTCCCTTTAGGCGATGTGCGGCCAATTGTAAAGCCTTGCCATCACCTTGGGAAATTGCAGACTTGACCTTGGCCACCAACTCTGGTGCGTCTCGAAGAACGAAGTTCATCTGTTCCCTGAGTAGCTCAATGTCGCCTTCAAGCCTGGCAAGTGCCGGCAAAAAGTCATAGTCCGTCGCATCTTTATCAAGGCCGTCAGCCGACGCCGAGCCGACAAGGTCGTGGGTTGCTAGGCTTTCGACCAGTGCACAGAGTTCTTGGGAACTAATCGGTTTGGCGATATAGGAGTCCATTCCGGCCGCCAAGCATCTTTCACGATCGCCCTTCATGGCATAGGCTGTCATGGCGAGAATCGGAATGTGGCCACCTGCGAGGCGTTCTTTCTTACGAATAAGGGCTGTAGTTTCGAATCCGTCCATGTCGGGCATCTGGACATCCAGTACGACAGCGTCGAATTTGGCGTGTTTCAATAAGTCAAGTACCTGTTGTCCACTCGCGACGGAGGTAACTAGTGCCGCAAATCGCAATTGAGGGTACACCAAGAGATTGGTTTGCCTAGAT
>CAZISU010000246.1:0-6639 GCA_964541935.1 uncultured Planctomycetaceae bacterium
GTGTGTGAGATGATCTGCGCAAGCGTCGCCGTACCGGGTCGACCCAACACTCACCTTTTTACTCCCAACAAACAAAAAATGAAAATGAGTGCTTATTAGCGAAGATTAGTGTTCCAACCTCCTGCGGCTGCCCATAACCTTTTTTCGCTTCATCTCGGAATTAGCGCACTCTTCAAACGTGCGATGCGACTCGCGCCGATTGTGTGAGATCGAAACGGAAGATCGAAACGGGGACGCAGCTAGTAAGATCGCGTTTCAATTCCCGAAAAACTAGCTGCGTCCGCGTTTCGATTCCTCAGGGTCGATAATGTCAAGAGTTGAACCGATCTTCAAAGTCATAACAGTTTCTCTCAAGTTTTATCTTCACTCCAAACACCATGTAGCAGCCATACAAACCGCCAAGTGTATTCAAGCTGTCGCATGTCATAGGAGAGATGATTCCCAACGCAGTAAAAACTTTTTGAACCGCGATCTCAAACTCGACATCCATTCTAAAAAAAATGTGTTCCATTATTCAAAACCTATGCAATCTGGGTCAGTAAAAGTTCCAAGAGATCGAGGGGGAGATCGGGAGATCGAAACGGGGACGCAGCTAGTAAGATCGCGTTTCAATTCTTCGTTCTTTTTGTTCTGTGTTCAGGACTAGGACAATGGTGCCGATCAGTTCTCCTTGTCCAGTATGCCAATATCATTGATGCTCCCTTTTCCCGTTCTGTTTTTGATGATGTCTAATGCCTTAGTGAGAGGCTGCCATTCTGGATCTCGTTCTTCACCTTCACGAGGAGGTCGAACTTCGTCCAGAAACCTTTTGTCAATAGCTCCCATTTCCATATAGTTAGCTTGAGCTTCCGAGACAGTCATGCTTCTATTTGCAGGACTTGAATCGTCTATATCACCTTCTACCCATACATCATCCTCCCAAAAACATACTGGACAAATATCCCAACCACATCTTTCATCTAATGTCTGATGTCCACATATAAAACACGTGAATTTTCTGGACATTGCAATAAACCTCTTTGTTGCAGAAGATCGAAACGAGGACGCAGCTAGTGTTAGCACGCTATCACTACTAGGAGCGATCAAAGGATCTCGGCGTTTTCGCGCAACATGGCGGCCATGCCCCGTGGGGTGATTATTCCTAAGATCGCGTTGTTGTCGGCCAGACGGGTTCTCGCGTCTGCTTTTCGGTCGCTTTTTCCGTTGTTTTTTCGCTTTGTCGTAACGACGACATGCTCGACCTGGGCCGCGTTCATTTTTCGCATGGTGTCAATCAGGGATGTGTTTTCGTCGACAACAATGCAAGCGGACACAGTCCGGGCGGGCTCGACGACGCCCACGATTTGGCCGTCCTCGACGATCACCAGCGGACGTTTCCCGCCGGCTGATTTCTGAGTGTCCGTTGCCGTGCGAAAATCGGCGTTGGCCAAGTGCTTGGCCCGTCGCGCGGCCAGTATGGCGGCTTGCAGTCCTTCGGGCACGGGGTGGTTGCGGCGCAATAGCTTGAGCGTATAGATACTGCCGTGGGAAAGCGACTTGCGCACACCGTAGGCAAAAGACGTGGCGATAATCACCGGCAGGACGACGTTGTAGTCGGCCGTCATTTCCATGAGCATGATCGCGCCGGTCAGCACCGCGCCGGTGGATCCGCCAATGGCGGCTGCCATGCCGGCGATGACGAACATGGCCGGATCGACGTGCAGCCCGGGGAAAATCGCATTCAGCGAGTGCGCGAAAATCGATCCCACCGTGGCGCCCATGAACAAGGCGGGCGAAAACACACCACCCGACCCGCCCGAGCCTAGCGTCAGGCAGGTGCAGACGTACTTCACTAAAAACAAAAGGGACAGAAACAACGGGTCGGTCAGCGACTCGCGCAGGATGTCCATTATCGTGGCATAGCCCACGCCTTCGACGTAGTAGTTGCCCGTGTAGCGGCGGAACAAATAGATGAAGATGCCGACCACGAACATAGCCGAAAGGTGGCGGGTGTAGTTGTTGCCGGGCATGGAATCGAAGCGGTCTTCGCTCCAGTAAATGCCCTTGGTAAAGGCGTAGGCGACCAGGCCCATCACCAGGCCGAAGGGTATAAAGAGGGCCACAATCCAGGGCGACTCGAGCGTGAAGTCGGCGATTTGTAGCGAGCTGAAGTCGAACGAAGGTGCCGTTCCCAAAAGTGCACGGCCGATATACGAGGCGGTCGTGGTAGCTATCGCCACCAGCAGCACGGCCTCGGCTGTGACCGAAACCAGCAGCAACTCGATGGCGAAGGCCACGCCGCCCAAGGGCGCGTTGAACGTGGCGGCGATGCCTCCCCCGGCGCCGGCGGCAATAAGTATCACGCGCTGATGGGGCGGCAGACGCACGAGCCCGGCGATGGTGGAACCGAAGGACGAGCCGATCTGTATGATCGGACCTTCGCGGCCGACCGAACCGCCGCTGCCGATACACAGCGCCGAGGCCAGCGACTTGATAACCGCCACGACGGGGCGAATTTTTCCGCCCGCATAATATATAGCGTCCATAACCTCGGGCACGCCGTGGCCTTTGGCCTCGGGCGCGAAGCGGGCGATCATCCAGGCAACGCCCAGGGCCCCGATCACGGGCACGAAGATCACGCCGGCGCCCCAGGGGTTATCGGGCGTGTGCAAATTAGCGTCGTAATAGAACGAGAAGTTGCCGAGGAACAGCAGATTGTGGAAAAAACCTATCAGGCAGCGAAAGAACCAGGCGCCCACGCCGGCCACACATCCCACGGCCAGTGCCAAAAGACACATTATGGCCAGCCCGCGTTGTTTGCTTTCGGCTCCCATCATGTTCCCTGCCGGATTATGGATTACCACCGCTGAGCTTGGTTTTCATGGCCTCTGGGGCAGAACCGATAGGAAGTCCGCCGCACGATGGCAGCCGCCGTGGCGGGATCGTTTCGCCGTTGCGAAAAGGCCAGGGCGCCGTCAGCGCGCTCGTTTGTTTCTGTACGGGTTTTGCTGTATCTTTTTTTGCGTTGTCTTTTTTGACATCCAGATTTTTCTTGGGCGATGTTTCGCTGTGCGCGACGGCGATAATTTTATCGTCGGGTTTTTGCTCGGCTTTTATAGCCGTTTTGGCGACAGCTTTCGTAGCCTTGGGTTTCGACGCTTCTGCCTTTGCAACCTGTTCTTTCGGCTCTTTATCCGTTTTCCCGCTCTCGGATGAAGGTTCTTCCGGGTCGTCAAAAACAACTTCGTCGGCGACGGCCACGGAACCGACATTCCCTTGCTGGTCTTCGCCGGGCACAATTATGGGAATCACGAATTTGTCACCGGCCAGATGTGTCCCTTTATAGATGGTTCCGCGTCGAAAGGGCCCCATTCCTAAGAACCAGATATCCTTGGCCATGCTTTCGACCGGCGCGAAGCCCGATTGCCAAATCGGCTGGCCCGACTCGCGTTCGTAGGCGAACAGGGCAATTTTGGCTACCGCCCGCTGTTCGGTCTTTTTGGCGAAGGGAATTTCCGGGATGCTGGACGGGGCGCCGGTGAGGCTTATGGCCGAGGGCATCTCGACGGCCGGAACGCCCAGGGTGAGCTTATGCGTATCGGTTCCAACCGCGCCCACGCGCAGCTCGACGATGCATTCGGCTTTTTCACGCGAATCGCGCAAAACACAGCCTGAAGCCAAGATGTGCTGGCGGAGCGAGCTGATCAGATAGGCATGATCGGTGACGCCTTGTGCCGGCGTGCTGTCGAGAAATACCTCGCGGCCGGAAAGGGCCTGGAAGTCTACCTCGCTGACAGCGCGGTCCATGGCATCGCTGATTAAGAGCTGTTCGGTCGCCGTACGCGAGGTGTCGGTCCAGCGCGTGGAGCCGCAACCGCTTAAGATGATTGACACCACTAGCAAAACACCTATACCTATGCAGCCAAACTGCAGTCTCATTCGATCCTCTCGATGTGTGTCGTTTTGTCCGGCCCTCTGGTGGAAACTCTGGTAGAAGCTCTGGTCGAGGGCGGCTTATGGGTGGGGCTGGAATTATAGCCAATCTTGCCATCCCCAAGAATGGCTATTTTGCTGGAACATAAACCGACATCCCGTTGCCGTAAGTTTTTACTAGACAGCAACTTATGGGTGTTGCGGGCCATCTTTACACATCTCCCCGTTTGGAGCCCTACTGGTATTTAGCTTCACATTACACGAAAATACAGCTTAGGCTTGAGGAAATACTCCGACACCAACTTCAGAGACAAAGCATCATGTCCCTCCATTTCGCCAATTCGCATCTTTCCAGGAAAACGCTCTCCACCGGCCTTTTGCTAGCCGCTTTTTTCGCCACCTTCGCGACACGCTCAGCGGCCGACGATAAGCTGCCCTCGGCCGAAGAGACCAAACCGAGTCTGTATGCGACCGGTTTCGAATTTGCCGAAGGGCCCGCATTGGACCCGGCCGGCAACCTGTTTGTGGTCAACTATCGCGGTAACGGCCGCATCGGTCGCATCACTCCCGACGGAACGGCGAGTGTGTTTTGCGACCTCAACGAGCTGGTGCCGGTCGAAGGGCGTCTCGTGCAGGCCAACGGTCTGAAGGTCGACCGCAAGGGCCGTCTGCTGGCCTCGGACGTAGCAACCGGCCGCTTGTTGAGAATTGCAGCGGACGGTAAATCGGCCGAAGTTCTGGCCGACCAATGGGAAGGCAAGCCCCTCAATGGCGTTAACGACGTGGCGTTGGACCTGAAGGGCAACGTCTACTTTTCCGACCCGGGCGGCTCCAGCGCCAAAAAACCGATTGGCTCGTTCTATCGCTACAACGCGAAAACCGGCACGATCGACCGCCTGGGAACCGGGCTGGCCTATCCCAACGGCCTGGGGCTTACGCCCGACCAAAAGCGGCTCTGTCTATCGGAAAGCGGGCGTTTTCGCGTGCTGATCTTCGACATCCAGGACGACGGCAAGCTGGCCAACCGTCGGGTCTTGGTGGATTTTGCCAAGCCTGCGCAAAAAGACGTGACTGCCGGCAATTTCGTGCCCGACGGCATGATCTTCGACGACGCCGGCCGACTGTATGTGGCCATGTGGAGCACCGGACAGATTAACGTAATTGACGTTGATTCCGGCAAGATCATACGGCAATATGATGCTGGGGGCGAAAAATCCACGAACTGCCACTTCCACGGTGGATATCTTTATACCACCGTGGCGGCAAAAGAAGCCGTTTTCCGGCTCAAACTGGGCGTAAAGGGGTTCGACTACAATGGGAAACAGGAGTAGGATAGGTGGTTGGCGAAAACTTGGACCTTTCCAGCGGAGATGATTTTTCGCGCTCGCAAAAATCCCAAGCTCGTCGTTTTCTGGGCATTCGATTCGCCTGTTGTGATGTCTACACAAGGGTTTACGTCAATCGGACAGAGACCGCCTACGAAGGCTGTTGCCCGAAATGTGGCAAACGGGTGAACATCACGATTGGTGAGGGGGGGACGGGCGATCGCTTTTTTACGGCTTACTGAGCAGTATTGAGCCGGATGCCCGATTCGTGTACTCTTCCACGACCATGGATTTCGAAGTACAACGCTGCTCGCGGCATTGCGCCGCCACCGAACGCGAGTTGAAGCCAGGCGAAGAGTATTACTCGGTTTTGCTCGACGTTATGATCGACGGGAGCGCAAGCGTCGAGCGATCCGATTACTCGAAGGAATCCTGGCAGGGTCCGCCCGAGGGCACGGTCGCCTGGTGGAAGTCGCAGATTCCCGATCGGGTCTCGAAGAAGAAACATTGGGCCCCCAACGACGTGATGTTGCAGTTCTTCGAGGAGTTGGCCCAGCGCGAAGACCAGGCCGACATGCGGTATGTGCTCGGTCTGTTGCTGGTCCGTCGACGGGTGCTGCGGCAGGAGGAATCGGAGACGGATGACGAGGGCAACGAGGTTTTGGTACTCTACAGCCCCAAGCGAGAAACGACCTACAACCTCACCACGGTCGAACCGGACGATTCGCGGATAATCGAAATTCAAGACGAGTTGGCAAAACTGCTGGAGTAACTATATGGCGTCCATGGAAGGGAAGCGAAGTTTGTTATGGCTGGCGGTGGCGGTCACGCTTGTGGCGGCCGGCGGGGCTAACTGTTCGCAGATGGTCCGCCCACCCATGCCGCCCGTGCTGCAACCGTCGCCCAGCCTCGAAGAGGTCATGCAAGTCGTCAACAGCAACAGCCAACAGATACATTCTTTTTCCACCAACCGGGCCACCATTTCAGTGCCCGGCGCTCCCACCTTGCGGGCTAATCTGGCCATGCAACGTCCGCGACGTTTTCGTCTTCGCGCCGAAACAATCATGGGGCCCGAGTTGGACGTGGGCAGTAACGAAGAACTGTTTTGGTTTTGGGTACATCGCAACCAAGAGCCTGGCGTATATTTTTGCCGTCACGGCGAGTTCGTCGGATCTCAAGCACAGCGGATGATACCCGTCTCGCCGCAACAGTTGGTTGAGGCCATGGGGCTGGTAGAGCTTGACCCGGCCTTACCGCATCAAAGCCCCCTCGTCCGACCAGACGGACGGCTGGAGATTCACACGATAGTTGAAACAGCCGCAGGGGTGAACAAGGAGGTCACGATTATCGACCAGAATTACGGCTGGGTGCTGGCTCGACATATCTACGATTCACGTGGCAA
>CAZISU010000246.1:6649-7563 GCA_964541935.1 uncultured Planctomycetaceae bacterium
CTTGTTAGCATGACGGCCCAGCAGCATCGTCAGGATCCGCTCAGCGGGTTGACGATGCCCAAGAAAGTCCGGATCGAGTGTCCACGCAGCCAGTTCAGCATGGACGTGGATTTGGGGAACGTGGAGATTAACACACTGTCATCCGACCGCGGTCAGCTTTGGTCGATGCCCAATTATCGCGGCAGCCCGCCGGTCAACCTGGGCTGTGCGCCCGGCCCGACGATGCCGGCTTACGCGGGACAATAGTTCAGCCCGGTCAAGTGCGACCGGCGGATGCAACATCAGGGAGTACGCGTGGACGAACTCATCGGAATCAAAGGCAAGCGGATTTTCATAACCGGCGGGGCTGGCTTCATCGGGTCCACCTTGGCCGGGCGCTTGCTCGAAGAAAACGACGTCACCATCTACGACGACTTCCGCCGCGATTCGCTCAGCACGCGGCCCTTCGCCGACGACCCGCGTCTGAACATCGTCGAGGGCAACGTGCTCGACGCCGAGCGTATCGCCAAGTCCATTGGCGACGCCAATATCGTTATCCACTGCGCGGCCATCGCCGGCATCGATACCGTCATACTACGTCCCACCGAAACCCTGCGGGTCAACATCCTGGGCACGGCCAACGTTCTGGAAGCCGCCCGCGGGCTGCCGAACCTGGAACGCTTGATCACGTTTTCGACCAGCGAGGTTTTTGGGCAGACGGCCTTTCGCGCCGACGAGGCCGACACGGCCCATATCGGAGCGGTGGGCGAGGCGCGTTGGACATACGCCGTGGGCAAACTGGCCGACGAGCACTTCGCCATGGCCTATCACCAGGAATTTGATTTACCCACGGTTATCGTGCGGCCCTTCAACGTCTACGGTCCCGGGCAGGTCGGCGATGGCCAGTCGGGCGGCCTCGCTGGCCTGCTGGAGCT
>CAZISU010000247.1:0-7552 GCA_964541935.1 uncultured Planctomycetaceae bacterium
GCTTGCAGCCCAATACGATCATCTGCAACATGAACTACAGCACCACGACGCGTATCATATCGACCACAAGATCGAACGCGTGCTGGACGGATTAAAGTTCGCGAGGTCGAGTTTCAAAACGCCGGTGGAGTCGCTTAGCGGCGGCGAGCAGAACCGGCTGATGCTGGTCAAGCTTTTGCTGGCCGAGCCGGACCTGATGTTCTTGGACGAGCCGTCGAACCACCTCGACATCGAGGCTACCGAGTGGCTTGAAGAATTTTTGGCCGGCAGCACGGCGGCGGCCATCGTGGTGAGCCACGACCGCTATTTCCTCGACAAGGTCACCAACCGCACGCTGGAACTCTTCCAGGGCACGGTCGACAGCTTCAGCGGCAATTTTTCGGCCTACTGGCAACAAAAGGCCGAGCGGCTGCTGGTGCAGAAGCGGACCTACGAGAAACAGCAGATTGAAATCGCCAAGACCGAAGACTTCATTCGCCGACATTCTTACGGACAGAAGCACGCCCAGGCCGAGGACCGTCGCAAAAAACTGGAGCGTATCGAGCGTGTGGCCGCGCCGCGAGTCATCTCGGCCCCGCCCATGGGTTTCCCGCCGGCCGAGCGCAGCGGCGACATCGTACTGCGAGTCGAACATCTCTCCAAGGCCTACGACCGCCCGCTGTTCAAGGATCTGGACCTGGATATCAATCGCGGGCAGCGATGGGGAATGCTGGGCCCCAATGGATCGGGGAAAACCACGCTGTTGCGATGCCTGCTGGGCCGGGTGACGCCCGACGACGGGCAAGTGATCGAGGGCACCGGCGTGAAGATCGCCTATTTCGACCAGCAGCTAAGCGGCCTGCCCGATGATGCCCAGGTGGTCGACTGCGTGCGGCCCGAGGGACAACTGCTGGAAGAACAAAAACGCCGCGAGTTGCTGGCGCGTTTCGGTATCGTCGGTGACACGGTCTTCCAACGCGTCGACAGCCTCAGCGGCGGCGAGCGATGTCGCGTGGCCCTGGCCCGCCTAGCTGCCAATAAGGCCAACTTCCTGATACTCGATGAACCGACCAACCACCTCGACCTGTGGGCACGCGACGCCTTGGAAAACGCGTTGTCGAAATTCGACGGCACGGTGCTTTTTGTGAGCCACGACCGCTATTTCGTCAACCGACTGGCCGACCACATCATGGCCGTCGAGATAGACCAATTCCGTACTGTCGAGGGCAACTACCAGGCATACCAACGCCTGATTCAACGCGGCCTGGACCAAGCGGCCTCGTCTCGAACGGCCCAGTCTCGAACGTCTCCGTCTGGGAAACAGGCCAATGGCAAGAAGGGCGAAGCGGCTCGAAAAGCTTCCGCGCAGGCCGGAGGCGGGCAAACGCCTTGCAATGCCAGCGATGCAAATAAACCGCAGCCTAAAAAGCGCCGTTTCAGTTATCGAAAAGTCGAAGACCTCGAAGAGAATATTTTCGAGTTGGAAGCACAAATCGAAAACTCAAATGCCGAACTGGCCTTTCCCGAAACGCACCGCGACGGTGATCGCGTCCGCCAGATCAAAGAAGTCATGGCCGACGCACAAGAGAAACTCAAAACGCTCTACGAGCACTGGGAAGAGGCCAACGAACTGAACTGGTAGGCTCCCTACATTCGATTCAATCGGCAAATACGGCCATGCTAGGTGCGTTACGCGCTATGCGAATTCCGCCAGCGAGTTTTCATCGTGGGGAAACTTGCGCGAGACGCTCGGGAAAAGGCTATCGTAGAATAGATTTTCGTACCCGATTCCCCGCGCGCTGGACCGACCGAGATGTTCTATATCTTTCTAATCGCCGTTCTGAATCTTGGCCTGGGATTTGCCGCGGCCATGCAACTGGGGCGTCGCTATAATTGTCTGGCTAGCGGGCCGGCGTCATTGGATTCCAGTGCAATCACAGAGCCGACTGATGAAGATGTCGAAGTCGACTCTAGCACATCGTCCATGGAACTAGGCACGGACGAGGATGTTGATACTATTAATGATGAATCGGTCGAAGAAATCCAAGACGCCGCTGCGGACGATTCGCTTGATGCGGATACCGTAGTCAAGCATGACGAAGGCGCCGAAAAACAGGGGCAAAAGCCCGGGGCAGACGAATTCGAAAGCGATCTCGACAAGCTTTTCGAAGATATTGATATCTAGGGGGCAAAAGTGGTAGTTCTACCTGAGCCACGAACCACCAGTGGCTCAGCAGGAGCTTCGCCCTCCCCAGTCCCCCTTCTTGAATGGACTCGAAGGGGTCGCCGACGCTTGATTGAGCTTTGGCAATTCACTAGAATTGCACTTAGCGCCAATCCGTGCGTATAGATCTCACCCCGTTCGCGTTAAGCTCTGTAATCACCGCTCAGAAAGGTCGACTCGCATGAAATACGACCGCTTGCCAGTTCACGCAATTCTTGCCTTGCTTGTGACGGCTTTTGTTATTGTACTATCATCTCCCCAGACCTGGGCTAGCGACTGGCCGGCCTATAGGGCAGACGCGGCGCGAAGCGGCTATAGTACTAATCGCCTGGCTGACGTTGCAAGATTGGAGTGGACCTATACGGCGCCCCATCGCCCCCAGCCAGCCTGGGCCAGCCAAGATCGTATGCCCTTCGATCGGGCCTATGAGCCTATTGTTGTTGATGGACTGGTGATTTTCGGCACGTCGGCAGACGATACCGTCACGGCTTTGGATCTCACAAGCGGACGCGTCGCCTGGACGTTCAGCACAGACGCACCGGTTCGTTTCACGCCGGTCGCCTGGCAAGATCGCCTGCTGATCGGATCGGACGACGGACGGCTATATTGCCTGCGCACAGTCGACGGCAATCTGCTTTGGCAACTTCGCGGCGGGCCGCGCAGCGATATGCTGTTGGGCAACGGCAGAATGGTTTCTCGTTGGCCGGTCCGCGGCGGACCGGTGGTGCTCGACGATGTGGTTTATTTCGGAGCGGGGATTTGGCCTACAGAGGGGATTTTCATCCAAGCCATCGATCCAGCCACGGGCAAGGTCTTGTGGTCGAACGATTCTGCCGGATCAATTGAAATGAACCAACCGCACCCAACCGCGCGGGCGCGTAGTGGTGTATCGTCCCAGGGCCATTTTACCGCCGCGGGCAATAGCCTGATCGTGCCCACCGGCCGGGCCGTGCCGGCCGTTTTCGATCGTGGCGATGGCCAATTTCGCTATTTTCATCTGCAAAAGAACGGTCAGGCAGGTGGTTCGGAGTCGGTCGCCTTCGACACGTATTTTGTCAACGGCGGACGCGTCTACGACATCAGCCAGGGCAACCTGCAAGCACGCTTAGGAAAACATGTCGTCGCCCATCCCAACCGCATTGTTTTTACTTCCCCAAAGGATCCACAAACACTCGTCGCCATCGAGCGGTCGCGGTTTATTGTTGAGCGTGAGACGACCAACCGCAAGGGTAAGAAGACAACTGCCAAAGTGCTTGGCAAGCCCGTCTGGACGAGCAAGCTGCAACCGGCGGACGTCGCGCAATTGATTGCCGCGGGAAATCGGATCGTCGTCGGCCAATCGGGGCGTGTCAGCGTTATCGATGTTGATACAGGCAAATCCGTTTGGAGAGCCGAGATCGACGGCACGGCCCACGGCTTGGCGGTAGCTGATGGGCGGTTGATCGTCAGCACGGACAAGGGCACGATTCATTGTTTTGGCAACGCACCTAAAAATGTCGGGACTACAGGTGGAGCAAGGGACGTTCAGTCTTCTAACCACATAAGCGATGGCGTCGAACGAGAATACGTAGTTGCTGCTGAAGAAATCCTAAAGCGTACGGGTGTAACAGAGGGCTACTGCCTGGACATGGCGTGTGGCGACGGTCACTTGGCTCTGCAACTGGCCAGAAGTTCTAAGCTGAAGATTTATGCCGTCGATTCCGATCCATCAAACGTTGCGGCTGCCAGAAAACTTCTGCGTGGGGCCGGTCTGTACGGTGTGCGTGTGGTTGTTCATCATGTCGATGCATCCGACTCCGCCGCGGCTCGATATCCCGATTGGTTTGCCGATCTGGTCGTTTCGGGACGTTCGGTAAAGAGTGGCGACGCAGAGACCGTTTTGCCACATCGCGGCCAGCGTCCTTGTGGCGGCCAAGTATGTATCGGCAAACCCGGCGCAATGCGTCACGATGTTCGTGGGCCGCTGTGCGGTGCAGCTTCCTGGACACACCAATACGCGGACTCGGCCAACACGCTATGTTCATCCGACAAGCGTCTCAAGGGCAACCTGCAAATGCTCTGGTTCCGAGACACGGACTTCGTTATGCCCAATCGTCACGGCCGTGGTCCGGCACCGCTGGTCGACCATGGACGGATGTTTTGCGAAGGGCTCGACGCCGTTCGCGCGGTTAGCATCTACAACGGTCGCACATTGTGGGAAGTTCCGTTAAACAAAATCCTCAAGCCCTATCATCAGGAACACCTGGTCGGCACGGCAGCGACCGGTAGCAACATCTGCCTTGGCGACAATCGTCTCTACGTTCACACGGGAATGAAATGCCTCGCTTTGGACGTGGCAACGGGGCACAAATTGGCAGAATTTACCACACCCAACGATACGTCCAGCGAGAACAAAAAAGCGGGCACCTGGGGCTACATTGCCTATCGCGATGGCACGCTTTTTGGTTCGGTGGCCAACACAGATCATGCGGTCACTTACGCCTATGGCAAATCCGATATGAGTGGTCTGTTCTCCGAGTCGCGGTTGTTTTTCGCCATCGATCCTAAAAATGGGAAGACTCGTTGGACGTTCAAGCCCAAGCATTCAATTCGCCACAACACGATCGCAGTGGGGCAAGGTCGAGTTTATCTGATAGATCGACCTTTGGCCAATATGGACGACTTCCGTCTAAACCCGGGACGGGCTCGCGGCGCATCCTCGGCAAAGGTAAAAACGCCCCAGCCGCCCGGCCGACTGATTTGTCTCGATGCGGCCTCGGGTAAAATCATCTGGGAAAGCGACCGTGATACGTTCGGTACGTTACTGGCCTTGAGCGAGAAACACAACGTCTTGCTGATGAGCTACCAACATACTCGCTTCCGGCTCAATTCCGAACTGGGCGGACGTCTGGCCGCCTTTTCGGCCGACACGGGCAAGCCACTTTGGAACGTGAAAGCCAATTACATGACGCGTCCAATCATTAACGACGGAACGATCTACGCCCAGCCAGGCGCTTGGGATCTCATGAGCGGCGAACGGTTGGCGTTCGAGTTTAAGCGATCTTATGGTTGCGGAATTTTGGCCGGCTCAACACATCTGCTGGTTTTCCGCTCGGCAACGCTGGGCTATTTCGATCTCGACGGAGCCAAGAAGACCATTAACTATGGCGGCATCCGCCCTGGTTGCTGGATAAATGCCATCCCCGCCGGCGGGCTGGTGCTGATGGCCGACGCCGCAAGCTGGTGCAAATGCAGCTATCTGAATCAGGCCACGATTGCACTGCGGCCGGTCGAGGCTGTGGAAGAAGATACACCCAAGCCATAGAACGACCAAGTCATTTCTCGTCTGTCAGTAATAGTTCAACCTCGCCGATGCCCATCCTGTAGCCATAGGCCGAACGGGTAATGTCAAGGCGGACGGCGTCGGTTGTGAGCGCGTCGAAATGGTGGCCGACCCAGCCGGGCTGAATGTTGCCCTTGACTTCGGCCACCTGCTTCCAGTTGCTGTCGATGCTTACACTCACGGTGTAGTCTACGCTGCGGTAGTGTCGTGCGTCGAGCTGGTGAAAGATGGCCACGCGGTTGATTTTTTCGGGTTTCGAAAGCTTCATCTCAAGCCATGCCTGCTTGGGGCCCTTGCCTTGGGTTAACCAGTACCCGCGCGGCTCCTCGATGCTGCCGTCGATGGCGTTCTTGGCTGGCCAGCCGCGTTTGGGGTCTTCGTCGCTGGCCGTGACAGACGTGACGGGCACTTTACGCCCCTGGCGTGCGGTGGCTCCCAGCAGACGATCGGACAACGATTTGTGGGCACATTTCAGGTTCTGAATCAGTTCGTCCCAGCGACGGTGGCCCGCGGGCGAAGAGACTTTACGGGCGGCGCTGGCCAACTCGATTGCTTTTGCTAATTTACCAGCGTCACCGCGTGCTTTACGCGTACGAATCAGCGGGATGATTTGTGGCAAGGCACAAGCGGCTTCCGCACCGCCGTATAATCTGGCCAAACGTTTTTCGGCAAATTCCCGGATGGTCATGTTCGGTTGCCAGAGAAAAGCTTCCCAGGCAAGATAGAAGATCTCGGCGTTGAGTTTGTCGCCCGCCAGTTCGCCGTAGGTATCGAGCCCTTCGAGACCGGCCGCCGCCGCGTTTTTGCAAATATCGTGAACGCGCTGCAGGTAGAAATCATCTTCCGTATGCGTGGAGATATTGCACCAGTGCAGATACCCGATGTTATGCGCGGCCATGGGCCGGATGTCCGACGGCCAGCGTTGCGCCATACCGGTCAGCGTCCATTGGCAAATCGCATCTTGCGGGATCATGGAAAGGAATTTGGGCGGATCGGTTTCCATCTTTTTCTTATAGGCCGTGTAAGTTGCATAGCTCAACCACGCACGTGGCGCCACGCTGCGCATTTTTTCGAGCGTAACCATATGCGAAATGGCCATATCTTTGTAATAATCCGGCTCGGAAGATTTGATTTTCGAGCGCGCTTTTTGACAACCGTCACAATAGCATACCAAAAAGTCGCCCATCTCTAGATTCACGCCGCCGATTTGGAAATTCTTAAACAGCCACTCGGCCCCGTCGTCGAGCCATTTTACGTTGGCCGGGTTCGAGGGGCAAAGGGCCTGGTAGGGCGTGCCATCTTTTTTGACGGCGCGTAACTCGGGATGCGTAGCGAGCCAATCGTTGACACTGAATAGATGCCGGCCCTCGAAATAGTAGCCGCCATACCCGCTTGTACCCACGCCGGGCAGAATGCGCACGCCGCGACGGGCCGCATAGCGGCACAGTTCCTGCGAAGCCTCGACGCCTCCGTGCGAGTCGCGTAGAAAACCCCAGATAATCAGGCCGTTGAACTTGTGGTCGGCCATGAAGTCGATACAGCGTTTGTAGTCGACCAGAAACGCCTCGGGATTTTTGCTAAAGACGGCGCCGCCTTCAACGCTGGCCATGGTCTTGGCAATCTGTCCGGCCCCGCCCCAGTCCATGCGGTTATCCCACGTCCAAAACCAGCGGTATTTCATGCGCGGTATCTGTCGCGTATCGAGCGGTGCGAGCCAGACGCCCTGCTTCGTGACGTTGAGGTGCAGGTTGAAGAGGTCGGCCACGGCGTGAATGCCCCCGTCGCGACCGCCCCCGGCCAGGATCAGCCACTGGCGGCCTTCGTGCCGCACGCGGCGGGCAACGTAGCCCTGCTCGGTGAGGCCGGCCGGATCGAGATTCAGGCCGAGTTGCTTGCCGAGCTTGGCAATTATGGGATTCGAAGCCGCGCTGCCCAGCAATATCACGGTGCCATTTTGAGGAACACGATCCGCTACGGCCGGCGCCACGTCAATTTTGACGCCGGCGGCTTCGGAAAACCAGCGTTGT